>CANGOT010000184.1 GCA_947455425.1 Chitinophagaceae bacterium
AAATAATAGATTTTGTTTGAGCAAAATTATATGTACAGAAAAGTGTAAGAAAGGAGGCAATAAACAAACTTTGCAATTGTTGTTTATTTTTAAAAAAGTAAATGTTTATCATCAGATAAATTTGTCTATTAAATCTTTTAGAAGACAAAAGTTTAAAAACTTGGCATTTATGCCAGAAAATTTAAAAATAATCGTCCAAACAAATAGAAAATTATTTTATGCAAATATCTAAATGCAAGTGGTGCTTTGTAATTGTTTTATGTTTTGTAACTAACATATTACTTGCTCATAATATTGATATGGGTACTGCCTTACCTAGAAATTGGACTTTAGTAAAGGTTAATAAAAGTTTTGAAGGATACTTTTATATGTATAAGAATGGAAATGTATATATAGATGTTGATAATAAAATAGTCAATTATCCATTAAATGCTTTTTGCAAAGAAGACCAAAACTTTTCACTTAAAAAAGATGCTTACATCCGTAAAGTAAATAACGATTTACAAATAACTCAACTCACAGCCAGCGAAAAAGAAAAACAAAATAAAAATACGCTCATTTTATTTATTGTGTTTGCGGGAATTGGTATTGTTGGTTGGAGTGTGCAAAGCATTCTTACAAAAAAACATTTACCTTATGCATACAGCACTTTAGCTATTGTATCAGTTGTTGGTTCATTTGCTTTCAGCGTAAAAAACTATCGCTCTGTAAAAAGTGTAACATCGCCTTACTTTATGGATTCTGCTTTTACACCTTTTAAACCAGCTATCAATACCAGTTGGGATGCCAATTATTTTTATGTTGAGTCAAAGGGAATACCTAATCACGGTATGATGACAGGCATCACCAAATGGCAACAACAAGTTCCTATTCCGCAATGTTATACTGGTGCAAATGCTTGGAGCATTCCTTTAAACCCCACCATTGCTGCATCACCAGTTCCTGTAAATCAAAATCATTTTCTACGTGGTGCTGTTGCTATTGCTGCCAATGGTGTGGCCATTTTTAATCCATATACCAACACAGGGGTTGATGCTTTAGTTGATGGACAATTAGATAATTGGGGTGGGCATTGTGGCAGAGCTGATGATTATCATTATCATATTGCACCATTAAGTTTATATAGTTTAGGACAAACGCCTGAAACACTGCCTTGTGCTTTTGCATTAGATGGCTTTGCTGTGTATGGTAGTAAAGAGCCAGATGGTAGCAATATGGCCGCATTAGATAGTTGTCACGGTCACTATGGTAGCAATGGTATATATCATTATCACGGCACAAGTGCTGCTCCTTATATGATTGGTTATATGGTTGGCAGTGTAACCGAAGATGCTACTTTACAAATTATTCCACAAGCTGCTGCAAAACCTGTACGACCTTCATTAACACCATTAACAGGAGCAACTATTACAGCTTGTGTACCCAATGGAACCAACAATGGTTATAATTTAACTTATACCAAAAGTGGACAAAACTATAATGTAAATTATAGCTGGACAACCAATGTTTACACCTACAATTTCATTTCTCCTACGAGTACAACAACATCAACTTATAATGGATTTACCCAGTGTGCTATTGTAACACCTCTACAACTTTTAAGTTTTAATGCTATTAAAAATAACACTACTATAAAATTAGATTGGAGGACAACCAATGAAGTCAATACTAAAGTTTTTGAAGTAGAGAAAAGCAGCAATAATATTACCTGGAGAAGCATAGAAACAGTTGCTGCAAAAAATATGATGGGTACGCATACTTATACTTTTATTGATGAAAGTAAACCAACAAACACTGTTTATTATAGATTAAAATGTAAGGATATTGATGGCAAGTTTACCTATTCTACTGTAAAGAAAATAGAAATGAGTAGTGCTGCTAATGGCATTAATATCTATCCCAATCCTGTTAATGATTATATCAATATAGAATTGCTAAACGCTCTTACAGAAAGAGATGTTGTTGATATTGTTGTTTATGCTGCAACAGGAAATAAAGTATTTCAATCATCAACATATACACAAAAAATAAATGCCAGCAAATGGGCAAAAGGTGTTTATACCATTGCAGTAAAAACCACACAACAAACTATTTCAAAGAAAATTATTGTTGAATAATACCAATCAATGAAAAAAATAATACTAGGTTCTTGTATGCTATTTAGTTCAATACTTGCTGTTGCACAAAGCACTACAAAAACAATGAAACGCTTACCAGATACAGGAGAAACCGCAAGCTATACTAATACCTTTGGAGAAGATGCAGATTTTACTATTTACCCACCTTTTTTTTTAATTCATGTAAATGGAACAGTAACCGATACTGTAACTGGCTTAATGTGGCAACTAGTTGATGGTGGCGAAATGACCATTGAAAATGCCATTATCTACTGTGACACATTAACATTGGGTGGCTATACAGATTGGCGATTACCCACAGCACACGAAGCATTTAGTATTCAAAATATGCAATACACCAACCCGTCTTTAAACACAAGTGTGTTTCCTGTAACTGGTGCAGAATATTGGTGGAGTAGTAATAAACAAGCAAATGATGCCAACAAAGTTTGGTGTACAAATGCTGGTGGAGGCATTGGCAATCATCCAAAAACTGAAACTATTAGTGCAGGGGGTACTAAAAAATTTCACGTAAGAGCCGTAAGGGGGATATTTATACCAGAGCCTATTGCCAATCATTTTACAGATAATGGCAATGGCACAATTACAGACAATGTAACCAATTTAGTGTGGCAAAAATTACATTCAACAGATAGCTTAACTTGGGAACAATCTTTAACCTATGCCGATACAGCAACCATTGGTGGGTATAACGATTGGCGTTTACCCAACATAAAAGAGTTACACTCTCTTAACGATGAAAATTTAATCAATCCATCTGTAAATAATGCATTCTTTAGCAACGTTGGGGTAAACAAATTTTGGTCTTCAACATCATTACCCAATCAAACTACCAAAGCCTGGTATTTATCTACACAATTTGGTATTACTACTTACGATGCTAAAACTGTAAAGCATTATATATACTGTGTTAGAGGCGACCAGAGTACCCTATTGCCTTTGCAATTAATCAACTTTTCGGCTCAACAAAACGAACAAAAAATTACTTTAAACTGGCAAACAGAAAATGAAGTAAATACCAAAGAGTTTGTAATAGAAGTAAGTAAAGATGGTAATACATTTAACTCACAAAATATAATTTCTGCATTTGGCAATGGCAATCATGTTTACAGCTATACATTGCTAGAAAATGTTTCAAATTATGCTAGATTAAAAATGATAGATGTCAATGGAAAATATTCTTACAGCAACGTTATTAAACTCTCTGCTACTACTCAAAAAGGCATTCTCATTCATCATCCAATAAATAGTAAAGTATTGCAAATAAATGTAACTGCTGTTCGGTACAACAATACACCAGTTAATATTTATGATACCAATGGAAAACTCTTGAAACAATCTATCATCTACCAAGGGCTACAAACAATTGATGTAAGTAACTTAAATTGTAGTGTTATTTATATTAAAACAGAAGCTGGAGTGACAAAAACATTATTAAAGTAATATTTTAAATCTATATATTTTTTTCTGATTTAATGAATTGTATAAAACAAGAGTCCGCTGCTACAAAGTGTTTGAGCAATTAATAAAAGTTTAACAAAGGTGCTTTCTTTCACATTATAAAGCATTAACATTTTCGTTTTTGTAGATACGAGAATTCATAGCATATACAGGGCAAGAAACGAAGTCTAAATTAACAGATTACGAATGTCAACACTACCCATATTGCAAGTCACCAATTAGGTTTAGAACTACAGCTATAACAGAAAAAAAAAATGATGAAACAATTAAAAATGATTTGAAAGTCGATGTCTAGGATACTTTAGTCATTCGCAACAATATGTTTAGACATAATATCAAAGTGCTGGTATGATAGATAAAAAAAGTGATAAAGCAATGATCATTATTCACCTTTATCTTCATCTAAATCATTGTGATTATCGCCACCAATACTATAGTAGTTATTCTCTTCATCTTCACTACCAATGGCTTCGTCTTCATCATCTAACTCAGCACCCGGAACATCCAAATCATCTCTAGATACATCTTCGCTAAAATCTTTTTCATTATTTTTTCCGTCCTTAATTTTCTTAACATTTTCCTTCACTTTAGAAATATCTGCAGGATCAATATCTTGTTCCAGATGCGATTTGTTGTATATATCATCGCCAGCTGAATAGCTTAAGTATTCAGCTTGTTCAATATTTTTTTTCATAGCCTTTATTATTTTGAAAGTGTATTTTGAAGCGTCACTTTTGCATCTTCATATTCTTTCGCTGTGATTTTCCCAGCAGCAAAGCGACTCCTCAATATTTCTAAAGCAGAATCCTTCTTTTTTCTTTGAAAAGGAATATCGTAAGGGGTAGCAAAAATCCAGATAAGTAAAAAGAGCCAGATGATCCACCAAATAGCATTCATCCCCCAATAATAGTTGTCGTATTGCATATGATTAAATTAAGAAGCAAAGTTGATATTACTTTACTAGTAACTATTACATTACAACTTGTGCTTGTTACAACATTCACACATGAAGCATTAAAACTTAGTCCAAACAAGAAACGCAATAGAGGATAGGGTGTAAAGGATTTTGTAGACACAAGTTTTGATGTGTCGATATTTTGAATGCATTATTCTAAATTAATCCATTCAACAGTTATTCGATTTACTCATACTTACTTCCCAGAGACATCAAATCAATACCTAGTTTCAGCTAAGTATATATTCAAAGTTTAATATTCATTTTTTGTTGATATTATTCAACAGTTTCCTCAAATACAATATTATATTTTTCTAATTCTTTTAAAACTGGTTCGTAAATACTTGGTAGCATTGGAATATGCAAACCAGTTTCGGTTATCTTTTCTTCTAAAATTAATGTAGCGGCAATACCCAATGGCCAGCCTACAGTTTTTGCCATAGCAGTGTGGGTATTACTCTCTCCAACTACCCTCAACAAGCTCTTTAGTGTTTTTGCTTTACCATTTAGTTGGTATTCAAATTCGTGCAGCATTACAATCATATCCTTATCACTAACATCCAACACCAGCTTTTTCTCTAATATAAATTGTAACACATCTGCAGCACTGCAAAGGCCCATATTGATAAGTGTTTCATCATCATCTAACCCAAGAAAAAATAGTTGCTTCATACTTAGGTTTGCTTCGTTCATTTTAGCTGCTACCATTTCAGCTGCATTTTCTTTAACCTCATCAACATCAATGGAATTAAGGGTTCCAGCCTCATCAACCATCATAATGGTTTGTTCTGGAAGTTCGCCTTCTGCCATTGCATCTTCTTCTGCCTCCATAATTTGCAATAGTTTTTCCATTGTTTCCTTGGCAGTATTCAGACGGGTCATCATCATTTCATCTAGCCAATTATTAAAATTATTTTTATTGAAATGAAGATGAAAAAACTGAGCAATCGTCAT
>CANGOT010000185.1 GCA_947455425.1 Chitinophagaceae bacterium
ACATCAAACTCAACAAAAGAATTTCCATCATAAATTTTGTTTGTTTCTACATCATACCAACTACCTTTTGGTAAATAAACCTTTTTAGCTTTTTGTTCTTTTTTAATTACGGGAGCAAATAAAACATTGTCGCCAAATAAATATTCGTCTTCTGTTTTAATAGCATTGGTATCACTATAATAGTTGTAGAATAAAGGTTTTACCAAAGGTTCACCATATTTTGTTTGTCTATAAGCCAGTGTATAATTATATGGTAACATTTTGTAACGTTCATTAACAGCCTGCTTTGCAAAACCTTTAAAAGGCTCATCAATTAAAGCTGCTTCACTAGGAAAACTAACAGCTTTTTTATCCCATTCATACAAAGCTGTTCCATGAGGACGAAATATGGGTGTATATGCTGCAAACTGCAACCAGCGAACATATAATTCACTATCATACTCACCTAATGCAAACCCACCAGCATCTGCGTGGATATAGGGTACCCCGCTCATACTCATCCCAAGCATTACAGGCAATTGTGCCTGTAAACCACTCCAATTTCTACCAACATCACCACTCCAAGGAAAAATGCTGTAACGCTGGCTTCCAGCGAAACCGCTTCTATTTAAATGAAATAGTCTTTGGCTAGGATACTCTTTAGCATAATTATCAAATAACATTTTGTTCCAGTAATGTCCATAGATATTATGTACTTGATTTGCTAGCACTGGTTTGGTGATGCCCAAATCTTTTAAGTTATGAAACATATTTTGTGGATGTGTTTCTGGCTCTCCCAAATCAGTCCACCAAGCTGCAACGCCATTTTTAATTTGTTTTTTATAATGATAATTCCAAATCCACTGTCCTGCATCTTTTCTAAAAATATCAATTAAGCCACCTTTGCCAAAATAGAAATCTTCCAACACAAAAGCATTATCTGCAACATCTTTTGCCTGATATTCAATAGACTCATTATAGGCGTTAGTATATTGTAGAATATATGGTTCGGTAATTAATGTGGTATTGATGTGTTGCTTTTTAAAATCAGCAATCATTTTGTTTGGATCGGGCCATTTTTCTTTATTCACCCAATCTAAATTGCCAAGCGTTCCTTTTATACTATCACCAAACCAAAACAAATCGAAGATGATAGCATCTACAGGAACTTTTTCATCTTTCATTTGTTTAGCAATAGATGTTGCTTGCTCTTGACTTGTATATCCGAAACGACTCATTAAATTTCCCATCGCCCAACGTGGTGGCAGGGATTGCAAGCCTGTGAGTTTAAAATATGATGATAAAATTTCCTGATAAGTTTTTCCAAAAATGAGATAAGCATTTATTTCTCCAGATTGGAATGCTACTTCAAAAATATTTCTATCTTTTTTACCAATATCTGCATATCCCTTAGAACCGTTGTCGTAAAAAATTCCATAACCTTTATTACTAATAAAGAAAGGAACAGAATAGTTTAAATTCTCGGCACCTAATCCATAAGCATAATTTGGTTGATTATATAAATTAAACCGATACCCTTTTCTATTTAAAGGTAATGCACGTTCGCCACCACCAAAAATCATTTCATCTTTTTTAAGCAAAAAACTTAAGCCTTTTAAGCCATCATCAGCAAACACCGGACTAAACGTAAACGCACCATTATTAAGTGTTATAGAAGCATCTTCATTAATTTTATAGACAGGAACTATGTTAGCCAAAGGTTTTGCTATCACTGCGTTTGTTACGTTAAAATCTCTATTGTATTCAAACGGATGATATACAACTTTCAAAATATTATTTGCGTAAGGAATCACTTCCCAATTAGCATTTCTTTGGGCAAAAGATAGATTGCAAAACAATACAGCTAATGCAAAACTTAGCGATAATTTGCCAATAAACTTATTCATCGTGAAAACAGTTTTTTAGTGATTAACAAATATGAAAAGAAAGAAGGATAAAAAGAGTAAAATGATTGTTTTTTTTAGCAATAACTACTATGCAGCATTTGTTCTATATTTTGCTTTTCTAAAAAATAGCATTTCTGTTATAAAAATAAGTAGCAAGCTAACACCAGTTGTTGCAGCTACTTTTCCAATAAAATAAAGAAATGTACCAAAGCTTAACCACTCAATTAGTACCAAATAAAAGTGATGAATAAAGGTCAGTAAAGCTATGTAAAAACTATAAGGACCCCAACCCATACTTTTTACAGAAGGTTCTACAAAGCTTTGCTCTGTTGATTCTTGAGCAATAAATAAATTAAGCAAAAATGGACGCAGATATGCAATTAACACACAAGGTGCAGCGTGCAACCCTGGTGTTCCTAAAAAATAGTCTGTTGACATTCCAAATGCAAAAGCTACTATTAATAAAAGCCAGCGATTAATAGAAAAAGGCAACCAAAGAATAAATAAAAAATATAAGTATGGTGTGATGAATTGATGCAATGAAGGTACCCTGCTTAGTACATACACTTGCACAAACAAAAACAAAATAAATCGAATAATATTTTTAAATAAATCACTCACTTGTTGACAAATTAAGCTGTTGTTTTTTTGTTAAAGAATCAAGTCTGTATTGTTCTTCGTAATAATGATTCGCAATGATGTTAACATGTTGCAACGCACTAAAATTTGTTGCCGCTTTAATTTTTAAAGTATAGTTGTTCCCAATCGCATCAGTTTTAATATCTGCAACAGTTCCAATCATTAATAAAGAAGGAAAGGATGGGGAATAGGTACTGGTAACAATAGTATCTCCTTTTTTTACATCAACAGCCTTACTAACCTTTTCCATGGTTAAATAATGGGCATCTTTTCCATCCCAACTTATATTTGATGCGTTTTGTTCTTTTCCTCTTTTAAACATTGCCGATACTTTGCTATTTCTGTTTAACAAGCTCATAACTACGCAATAATTTTCGCTAACACTTACCACTTTTCCAACAATGCCCAATGGACCCACAACACCCATATCTTTCTTTACACCTTGTTTAGCACCTCTTTCGAGCATAAGATAATTCGATTCTTGAGAGACTGAATTATTTACAACCAATGCAGGTAAGTAAGAATATTTTCTATACCTATTTAATGTGTCTTTTATTAAGCTATCTGCAACGATCACTCTGGTACTATCTGAACTAACAAAATTAGTTTTTAATGCATCTTTTAGTTTTGTATTTTCTAATGCAAGTTCTTTATTGGCTTCTATTAAAGTAAAATAGCGATTGAGTTTGTTGTATTGTGTGTTAATACTACCGGTAATTTCATTAGCTTCTGTAGAAAAGAAAGCTTCGTGAGTTTTACTGAATTTACTCAAAGAAATAACACATATCAACTGTAGAATAAAGAAAGTGATAAGGTTAAAATATTGCCGTATGAATAGAAAAATATTACGCATCTATAATAATCAAAGCTAAGAATTCAAAAACTAAAAGCCCCTCAAAAAGAGGGGTTTGAAATTTATTTCATTATAAATGGATAATGTTGGTAGTTTTTCAATGCTAAACCTGTGCCTCTTACTACTGATTTTAGTGGGTCTTCAGCAATATGTACAGGCAATTTTATTTTTGCACTAAGTCTTTTATCTAATCCTCTAAGCAATGCACCACCACCTGTTAAATACAACCCACGTCTGTAAATATCAGCGGCTAATTCTGGAGGTGTTGTTTCTAATGCTTTGAGAATTGCCTCCTCTATTTTAAAAATACTTTTATCTAATGCTTCAGCAATTTCCTGATACGTAACCATAATTTGTTTTGGAATACCTGTAACCAAGTCTCTACCATTTACAGCCATATCTTCTGGAGGAGCATCTAAGTCTTTCATTGCAGCCCCAACATGGATTTTAATTTGTTCAGCAGTTCTTTCACCAATTAACAAACTATGATAACGACGAAGAGCTTCCATAATATCCATTGTAAATTCATCTCCGGCAATACGAATACTTTGATCGCAAACAATACCGGCTAATGCTATTACAGTAATTCCTGTAGTTCCTCCTCCAATATCAATAATCATATTGCCAACTGGTTCTTCAACATCAATACCAATACCCAAAGCTGCAGCCATAGGTTCGTGAATCATATACACTTCTTTTGCCCCAGCTTGCTCTGCACTATCACGAACAGCACGTTTTTCAACTTCAGTAATACTTGAAGGGATGCAGATAACCATTCTCCAACTTGGTGGAATTAATGGTTTCTTAGGATAAATCATTTTAATCATTTCCCTAATCATAATTTCGGCAGCGTTGAAATCGGCAATTACACCATCTTTCAACGGGCGAACAGTTCTAATGCTTTCATGTGTTTTTTCATGCATTAGCAAGGCTTTTTTCCCAACAGCCAAAACTTCTTTTAAATTATTTCTATTAAGAGCCACAATACTTGGCTCGTTTACAACTATTTCATCTCCGTGAATAATAAGTGTATTTGCTGTACCCAAGTCCATAGCGATTTCTTGAGTAAAAAAACTAAACATTCCCATAGTGGTTTTTTCCTTTTTTGCAAGGTAGGCAAAAGTGAATGAATTAAATGGAATTATCAAGCGGAGAGTGAAATATTTTATAACTTGCTGCTACCAAATGCTCGATTTAGCGTAAAAAGTTCGATGGTCTTTATAAAAAAGCAATTTAAACTACTAAACCTACTTGTTTCAAGTAAAACACAAACAAATTCTATTTATAACGCCAAAAAACTTATTTTAGCTTTTTAAAATGCTGTATGAAACAAATTTTACTTTTAATTGTAATTTCAAGTGTTACACTTTTTTCTTGCAAAAAAGACCCAGTAACAAATCAACCTGCTGTAAAAAAAATAAAACAAGTTACAACAACATCCAGTGATAGTAAAAAGAGAAGTATTGCATCATATACATTTGATAGCAGTAACAACTTGTTATCTGTAATCTACACAGAAATTGACACAACTACATCTGCTACTATTGCTAGTGTAGTGAGAACTATAGATTTTCAATATGTAAATAATTTGCCTGTTACTACTACTATCAAAACTTACCAGGCAGCAAATACAAACACATTTAACAGACAATTTGTTTTCGATGCACAAAACAGAATTGTACTTGATTCTTTGGTTTCTATGAATATGCAATATGTTTATGCTGGCAACAACTCATTTAAAGATACCATTGCATATTTAACTGACAGATCTGTTAGTTACATTGGTACCAACCAGTATACTAATTTTTACAATAGTCATTTATTGGGTAATAGTTTTAACTGGGTTTTTGATAGTTCAACCTTCAGCAATGGTAATCTTGTAACAGAACACAATACTTCTTTTGTTTCTAATAAGTACATCAATTTTACAAAGAATTCGAGTTTTACAAATTATGACAACCCTTTGTTCACGGGGCTTACCACTCAATTTGGTCAATCTCAAAAACTACCTAGCCAGGAAACCTATATATACGGCAATCTTAACATTCCTATAACTTATCAGTATACACTTGATACTGATGGAACAGTAGTAAGTTCTACTCAAAACTCTTTTA
>CANGOT010000186.1 GCA_947455425.1 Chitinophagaceae bacterium
CCTTACAGTTTAGGGCAGCTATTAAAGCTACCGATGAAGATGCTAAGAACTTTGTGAAACTGGGTCGCAAGTACAAAAAAGCAAACAAAACTTTTTTTGATGCTTTAGAAGCAGTTTGTAAAACACCTGCTATTGCAGTGCAGCATACCCATGTAGATGTTACCATAAAAGATAGTGCTACCAACAAGCCTATTGCAGGTGCTATTGCTACCCTAAGCAATAGTAAAAAAACATCAGCCAGTAACAACGATGGCTTTTTGCATTTTGATCAGGTAGGTGGTGGTAATGCCACCCTTACGGTTACGGCAACAGGGTATCAAACTTTTACCATGCTGATACACATAGACTCGGGCAAGGATAATAGTTTTAATATTGTAATGAGCGTTTAAAAAGGGCTTCTTTTGAAGGTGTAAAACATTCTAAAGGTTGAAAAGTGTAATAGCTTTTCAACCTTTTTTATTTCAATATTTAACCGATGAAAATAATTCTTTTAATAATTTTCATTAAACAATTATTCCCTTAATTTAGCGAATTAATTAATACGTCCTAAACGTATCATTGTGAAACAAAAAAATCTCTTCATTATTTTATGCTTTTTTTTGATAAAAGCGATGGGGCAAAATAGTGACACTATCAGTATTGATTTCTCCAAGAATGGCTCTATATCTTTTGCACTGTTTAAACCCAGCAGCACAAGGCAGTCAGGTAATTCAATATCTTTTTTAAAATCTATTATAGCAAACAATAATTCTGCTACCGATTTTGTTTTAGTTAAAACAAAAACAGATCAACTTGGCATTGTGCATCAAAATTTTCAACAAACATTTAACGGTGTTAATGTTTATAATGGTAATTACTCTGTTCACAGCATTAACGGCATAATAGATGCCATTAAAGGGAAATACTATAGTATTAGTCTATCATCTACAACGCCAGTATTAACAGAAACAGATGCATTGAATAATGCTATGAATTATATTGGTGCTACAACATACGCATGGCAAGATTCTAGTTTGCAAGCTTTTTATAAAAGCAGGATGAATAATCTGAATGCAAATCTTTTCCCTACTGGCAAATTGATTGCTGTAAGCAAAGAAATTACAAGCACCGAAGATAAATTATGCTGGATTTTTAACATTACAAGTAAAGAGCCTTTTGACGAAATCACTATTTTAATAGATGCTGCCAATGGAAATTTAATACAAAAGAATTCAAATATTTGCAATGGAACTCCCAATGCATACACTAAATATTATGGTATGCAGCATATTGATACAAAAAACATTTCTGGTCTTTACATTCTAGATGAACTTAGAACAACCACTGCAACTGGTAATTATGCAAGAATACATACCTTAAATAATCAAAATAATTCAGCGACACCACCAATCTCCCAAATTGAGTTTACAAATAATACAAATATTTGGGATAATAATTGGCAACCATTCCATGTTGACCAAACAGCATTAGATGCTCATTGGGGTATGGAAAATGTGATGGATTATTTTAGTACTGTACACCAAAGAAATAGTTATGATGATAATGGTGGTGATGTCTTAACATATATGCATTGGGATTTGAATAAGAATACTGCCTTTTGGAACCCTAATTTTAAGTTTATTGGATTAGGAGATGGCGATGGTAAGAAATTTAATCCCTTAACTGATATCGAAACTTGTGGTCACGAATTCGGACACGGATTATATCAAGCAGCCACAAATTGGACAACCCACACTTCTGTAGAAAATGATGCACTTAATGAAGGCCTAAGTGATATTTGGGGTATATGTGTTAAGAATTGGTCTTTACAAACAACACCCATTAACTGGGAAATTGGTGATAAAATGATGATTAATGCCCCTAATTTAAGGAGTTTAAGCAATCCCAAAAGGTGGGTTAGATTTTCCATCACCAGACTGCTATGCCAGCCAAACATGGTTTGACAGATTATATAGCAAACCTCCTGATGGTCATTTTTTAAATGGGGTGCTTAATAAATGGTTCTACTTGTTATCAGATGGTGGACAAGGAGTTAATGATATCGGCGTATCATACAATGTAACTGGTATTGGCATAGCTGATGCTGCTAAAATTGTATATTATTATGAGACTTTATTGATGCAAAATACTGATGAATATAAAGATGCACGAAATGGAACTATCTGGGCTGCCAACAGTTTAGCTGGTAGTACTGTTAGTATCAATGCAGTAGCGTCTGTTAAAGAAGCGTGGAAAGCGGTTGGGTTAGACTTCTCAAATATACTTCCCATATCTAATTGTTTTTCTGGGTCTTTTACTAATTTAAGTAATGTTGCTGTTATTGCCAGCGGCACAACATATAGTGGTGATGTTTATATACCGCAAAATATCAAGATATCTGGTACAGTTATTTTTCAGAATGCAAATGTTTTATTAGAGTATGGTACTACCATTACAGTTCCTACAGGTTCTACACTACAAATATTAGGTAGCAGGCTTAGCACCTGCAGTGGCAGGTGGGAAGGTATAAATGTTGAAGCGGGGGGGCATCTTATAATGGATGAAACTTTAAGTGCTAGCAGTTTAATTGAAAATGCAGAAAAAGCTGTTAGCTATAACGATTAAACATCTCCGGGTTCAAGTATTGCTTCCATTATTAATATTAACAGCACTATTTTTAATAGATGTGTAACTGGGATAAGTATAAACAACTTTAACAACTCACTTCCAGCTCAAAATTTTACTATAAAGAACAGTCTATTCACTAGCAGGTTAATTTATAACAGTACTTTAAAAAACTGGGACAAGTTAGCAACAATAATAAGTAGTAGTGGCAACACCCCTACTTATCTTTCAAAGCCACAGGTTTACAGCCAACCCTATATTAATAATATAACTTATCACTCGAGTCCGATTCTTAATTATTTGGGAGGTGTTTCTACGGATTATCCATCTGCAGGCATAGAATTAAAAGGAAACTATTTAAATGGGGCATCAGTGTATTCTTCAATAAAAATTGGCGACCTTGGGAGTTCATCATCGCTGAACACTATTTTTTTTGATAACCTTCAATATGGAATAAATTCAACAAATACCAATTTAACAGTTAATAACTGTATTTTTCAAAAGCCTGTGGGAGTGGGTGTAGGAATTAATGTTGTAAACACCAATCAACAAACAGTAGATATTAGTAGTTACCCGAGTGATGTAACAAACGCTTTTTTTGATATGAGTACAGCTATTATTGTTAGTGGAAGTAATACAACCACAATAAGCAATTGCGATATTAGAAGCAGTCAAAACAAAAATAATGTTGCAAGTGACGGCTCGCTAATAGGTAACTATGGTATTAATATAAATAACCACAGTTTTACTAGCATAGATGTAACCGACAATCGTATTAGCAATGTAAAATATGCTATTCAATTACGTTGCTATAAAGACAGAGCTATAAACGACCCCCAAAACCCCAATAATCCGCTAATCGGTATGGGTAGCATTAATATTAATAACAATTATATCAGCAAATTAATACCTAACACAACAACTACCACAGGCAATGAGTATGTTGAGTATGGCATTAATCTAGAAAACCTTTATGTAAGCACCGATGTAAACAAAACCATTACCTGTCAGAATAATCATATTGAAGCTATAAATGGCATCAGGGCAAGTAATTGGCATAATAATGTGATTATTGAAAATAATCCTGCCATTACATTAATACCACACCCAACCAACCCTAACTATGCAGCTTTCGGCATTTGTTTAGAGGGTGGCTACAGCTTTAATGAAGCACTTGGTGGTAACCGAATTGTCAACAATATTGTTACAGGCTTCAATAAGTCACAAAACAGTACAGGTATATTACTCAACCAGCAAAGCGGTACAGAGATAGGCTGTAATACGGTAAGCCAACACCGCCATGGCTTTAGGTTTGAAGGTACTAACTTGCTGACCAAGTTTTCCGATAATTACATTTATCCATCCAATCAATATGGAGTAATCTTTGCCCACAATGGCCAAATAGATAAACAAGGTAACGAAGCAAACACAACCCCTACTGCCGACGATGTATGCACCAGCAACAACAACTGGATTACTACTAAATCTAATACTACTTGGAATCCAGCAGATGGTTCTTACATGATGTATTGCGACAATACCAGCATACCCGCCAATTCACCTTTTGTGGTTCGCATTAATTCACCCTCTAATACTGGGCTTAACCCTGAAGGGGCATGTTGGTCTGCTAGTGGTAGTGCTGGAACTTACTATACTCCTCTTACCATTGCAAACCCTAATGGTACTTTAATTTATCCTCTTACGCTTGATGGAACAAATTGCCTAAGATGTAAAGGGCACCCACTTGCACAACGCATTGCTAATATACCCCATTTGCTCGATGAAATTGCAGCAGGCACAGTACTGTTGCCCAATGATAACCCAGACGATAGATTGATGGTAATGCAACAACAGCTTTACGAATTAGCAAGAAGGCAGCCCAATATTGCACAAAACAGCAGCGACATTCAACAATTTATTTATGAAAATCAGTGGAGCAGCCTCGACTTTATTTACTATGCAGGCTATTATGCATCTACAGGCAATATAGATATGGTGGGTAACTTGCTAAACTATTGGACACCTGACGGCACGCCACTTGATGATAATTATAAGAAATATTACGAATGGCTTACAAATATGTATAATGACCCCAATTGGAGTCCCAATTTAACAGATGTGCTTACCCTTGCCAATAAATGCCCTATAACAAACGGTACCATAGTATATGCAGCCCGCAATTTATACAACGCTATAACGAGTACAATAAACAATTTTGATAATAGTTGCGACGATAATCAGGCTGCAAGAGGAATTGAAAAAATGCCAACAGAGTTTATAAGATTAAAACAACCCAAAACTAAGGCTGCTATTGAACCAATAAATCAAGTTGTAACTGTTTATCCCAATCCTGCAAAAACTGTGTTGAATATTACTTGTAACAATATGAAACAATTAGAAGTAGTAGATGCAATAGGTAATACCGCTATTAAAAAACAACTAAATGGAATAAGTAATATCCAACTGAATGTGGAATCAATATTGCAAAAAGGTCTATATCTAATAAAGATTATTGATTGCAGCAATAAAATATATATAGCTAAATTTATAAAGGAATAAGCCAAGTTTATGTGTCATAAATTATTCATATCAACAAAGCACTTTGCAAAAGTGCTTTGTTGTTTACTTCATATCATTTTACATGATAGTAAAAGCAATGCACAAATCAATCTTGTACCTAACCCGAGCTTTGAACAATATACTAACTGTCCAGATAATAGCACTTTAACTGGAACAAAAAACAGCAAGCCAGATTTTTGGTATAAACCTGATGTAAGAAATGGTGGGTATCTAAACGCTTGTTCAAATGGCACAGGATTAGGGGGGGGGGGTTCCTTTTCAGCAATTAAGCATAGGTTATGGATATCAACCTGCACG
>CANGOT010000187.1 GCA_947455425.1 Chitinophagaceae bacterium
AGTATAAACTGCAAATGCAAAACAGTGTGTTAGATAAAGCAACAAAACTTAAAGAAACCTGGAATAATGAGTTTGATGTGTAGTTATTGTTTGTATTTATAACATTGATATAAAATCAGTTAAATTCATTCTTACATTCGCTGCAAATATGGCAAAGCAATACAATCAATCTAAGGCATTATTGGCAATTACAAAAGCTAGTTTATTGGCTATACTTAAAAATCCTGGAGCATTATTTTTTAGTTTGGTTTTTCCATTAATTTTTGTAGGAATATTTGGTTCGTTTGGCGAAGGTGGAATAAGTTCTTACAAACTTGCTTTAGATAAAAATGCTGATACAAGCAATGTTGTTTTATATCAAATGATAAAACACAATCCTTTACTTAAATTGGTTGATTATAAAGACACAACACAACAAAGAATTGATTTAGAAAAAGGAAGAATTACTGCGGTAATGAATATTGTTCCTGTTAAAGATTCATCACATAATTTAAAATACAATATTCAATTAAAGTCAACAACAGCAAGTACGCCAGACTTGGCAACTGTTGTTCCTGTTTTAGAAAATGTTATTGATAAGTATGAAAAGGCTATAAATCCTCAACAGCAAAGTTTGATTAGCATCACAAAGAATATCTATTCTATAAGAGAATATAAACAAATTGATTTTGTATTGCCAGGACAAATTGGCTTCTCAATATTATTCTCCACATTATTTGGTATTGCATTTACTTTTTATAATCTAAGAGAACAGTTAGTATTAAAACGTTTTTATGCTTCGCCTGTCAATAAACTAAACATCTTATTTGGTATAGGTTTCAGCCGTTTAGTATTTCAACTAATCAACGTGATTGTCTTAATAGTTGTTGGAAAATATTTCCTTGGATTTACACTTTCTCACGGCTTTGCAACATTTGCTCAAATGTTGCTTTTGGCCTTTTTTATGTTGATTGTATTGATGGGAGTTGGTTTGATTTTCTCAAGTATTGTTAAGTCAGATTCAACGATTCCTTTACTGATTAACTTATTTGCGTTGCCACAAATGCTACTCTCTGGGGCATTTTTCTCAATCTCTGTTTTTCCTAACTGGCTTCAAATATTTTGCAAATGCTTACCATTAACGCATTTTAATTTGGCAATGCGTAAGATTTCTTTTGAGGGATTAAATTTTATTGATTGCTGGCAAAACCTAGGTGTTATTGGGCTTTGGCTTATTGTGGTGTATGCCTTAGTATATAAACTCTTTAAATGGGAGTAGTTAAACTACACTCTGTAATAATCACCTCTCCAATTTTTTATATTTTCCTTTATTTGTTTTGATGACATTTTCTCGTTGAGGGCTTTTTGCATTAAAGCCAACCACTCGTCATCACTTGCAAAACGTAATGCTATTATTTGAGATACAATTAAAGCTGACGGTAATTGTTTTCCAGTTAAAACAAAATGTCTTAAATTTTCCTCAGCTCTAATAGTTCTATCTTGTGCTTTTAATGCAAATACTCTTGCATAATAAACTGCTAATCCAATAATTACTGTGAGGCCCAAGAACAAAAGAGATGTTGCAAAGCATCCTTTTATATTACGAACAACTTTAATGATTGAAGCAATAAATGCTAACAACCATAACAACCATGTAACATAATGGTATAGAGGTACTAGGCGTGAGTGGTTCTTATAGTTTTGCTCTTGCATAAAATTTATATTTAATTGTAAAACTAAGTGTTTGTATTTAGTCGTTTGACAATATTTTTACAGCATGAAAATTCAACTAGTTTCAGTTGGGAAGGCTCATGATGCTGATTTAAAATCATCGATTGATGATTTTAGTGCCAGGATAAAGAAATATTTTCCTGTAGAATGGCAAATAATTTCTCCACCAAAAAATGCTGCTCTTTTAAGTGAGAATGATTTAAAAAAAGCCGAAGCAGCAAGCATTTTAACGCAATTGCAAAAAGATGATTATCTAGTTTTGTTGGATGAAAGAGGCAAACAATTATCATCACCAGAACTTGCCAGTTTTATTCAACAACGTGGTAATGAAAGCAGCAAAAGAATTGTGTTTTTAATTGGTGGTGCTTTTGGGGTTGATGAAACTATTATGCAAAGGGCGAATTACATCTGGAGCTTATCTAAGCTTGTTTTTCCGCATCAAATAGTACGTTTGATTCTTGCAGAACAAGTGTATAGAGCTTGCAGTATTTTAAGAAACGAAAAATATCACCATGTATAATTTGAGATTTACGATGTTAGATATACGATTTATAAATAAAAAAGTAACCATAAACAACAAATCATAAATGAATAATATATCCATCACCATCATTCTTATAGCCATCAATTGTATTGTTTCTTTTGTTGGATTTTCTAATCAAAAACTAATTGACGATTTAATATTTTATCCACCTGCTATTACCAACAGAAACCAATGGTATCGATTTATTACTTGTGGTTTTATCCATGCCGATATTCCTCATTTAGCTTTTAATATGTATTCATTTTATATGTTTGGTCAAGCTATTGAAGATGCCTGTACAGATATATATGGTAGTTCGGGCAGATTTATGTTTTTGTTAATGTATATCTCGGCATTATTTGTTTGTTTATTGCCTACTTACTTTCAACATAAAAATGATTACCACTATAGAAGCCTGGGTGCATCGGGTGCAGTTTCTGCTGTAGTATTTGCTTTCTTGTTTTTAGCTCCATTGCAGCCAATAGGATTAATTATTATTCCATTTTTTAAAGCTCCTGCTTTTATTTTCGGATTTATTTATTTGGGTGTTTCTGCATATCTTGCTAAACGTGGCACTAGCAGTATTAATCATTCTGCACACTTATGGGGTGCATTATATGGCATTGTATTTTTAATTATAACTTGTATACTATTTACAAGTTTTAACCCCTTAACAAACTTTGTTTTTGAAGTGAGAAGCTATTTTAAATAAGTTATTTTAAGAATTTCTTTTGTACTTTCAGTTACCTTAAATCTATTATCAATTCTATAACCAACAATCCAAACAATTCGCTTGTTTGATTCTATTATCCAAACATTTTCTTTATCAATTAATGATAGCTTTTGATTAATGAAAAACTTGCTTAGCTTTTGTTTTTTATTCATTCCTAAAGGATAGAAATAATCACCTTGTTTCCATTTTCGTAGTAATAGCGGAAACTCAAGATGATTAACATCAATAGCTGCAACATTGTTTGATGTTGGAAGTTGGAAGTTGGATGATGGAGATAGTTCTATTGTTATTTTACCATGTATATATGCAATGTTTTTACTATTTTTTTCTATGATAATATTCTCGGAAATATCTTGTTGTAAAGGCGTTATTATTAACCAGTTTCTATTATTAATAATTCTGTGAGATGCAGACTGAACAAAGCTTCCGTTATGGGCTTTTAATAATTTTACAATTTCGTTTGTTTGATTTGAAGTAAATGAAAACGCTTTAATAATTTCCCAAACAATGGTATAAAGTGGTTGTGCTTTTTGTAGTTTTAAAATAGGAATATGAAACTCATTCCCTTTTTGCTCTATTAAATTTAATTTATGTTTTTCTATAGCTTGATAATACAATGATTGCACATCATTCATTCTACTAATATTGCTTAAAATATTTTCTTCAGCTTGAGGAAAAACTGTTGCCACCATGGGGATTATTTGATTTCGGAAATTGTTTCTGGTGTATTTGTTTGAGGCATTCGACGAATCTTCTACATAGCTTAAACCATTTGCTGTGGCGTATTCCAGCAATTCTTCTTTCTTGAAAGGAAGTAATGGGCGAACAATTTTTCTTGCCTTATCAACAGCATCGATACCCGTTAAACCATCAATACCTGTACCTCTGAAAAAATTCATTAAAACTGTCTCTATATTATCATTGCAATGATGAGCAGTAGCCAAATAGGAATTGGGAGTTTGGAATTTGGAATTGTTTTGTTGAAGTTCTCTAAACCAATCATACCTCAAGTCTCTGGCTGCAACTTGAATAGATATTTTGTTTTCATCGGCATACTGTTTTGCATCAAAATGCTTGATGAATATTTCTTTGGAATACTTTGTAGCAATTGCTTTTACAGCATTTTCGTCTCTAACACTTTCATCTCCTCTTAAATTAAAATTGCAATGGGCTATGCTAAAGTCGAGATTGTTTTTTGCAAATAAATCTACCAATACCATACTATCCACGCCACCACTTACAGCAAGAATAAACTTTTTACTCGCAGGAAAGTGTATCGATAAATTCTTTTTATAATGCTCTTTAAATCGTTCTAATAAGTCCATTTATTTTGTTTAATCTGTCTATAATTCACATAAAAATTTCATGGTATCCACACCATCTGCATAATCAGTTAAGCCCGGCTCTTGTGCTTTACCAAATGCAGTGAAGCCCTTGCCAACAATACATTGTATATCATCATTATTTTCAACCTTTGCTTTCGCTTCATCTATACTTTCATAAAAACTATAATGTATTTGGCTGATGGCAGAGAATATCGCTTCGTTCTCACTTAACAATAAAGTACCATCTGTCATGTAAAACTTATTATTCATCATGAGCATGGCCAACTGATAGTCGTAATTATGTTTGTATTTATGCAAATCTGTGAAATAATCAAATTGTTTTAATGCATTCAATAATGGAATAAAATCATACGCCTTTGGTACATATAAATGCGTTACATTTCTACAGCCCTGACCAAAGTAAAGCTGAATATCTTTTGCTAATAAATTCAATTCATCAGTGGTTTCATCGCCAGTTAACACAGCTACAGAAGTTCTGTTTCTTCGTATAATATGTGGGTATTTGCTAAAATAAAATTCAAAATATCTGCTGCTATTATTGCTGCCAGTTGCAATATAAGCATCACAACCCTTGAGGGTTTGTGCAAATGAAATGGTATCATTCAAATCACTATTCCATTCACACAGTTTTGTTACAATATGTTTTATCAAAACTTCATCTTTGCTGGATGGTTTCATTACTACTTTATGACCACTCATGAAGCAACATAAAAAGTCGTGAAAGCCAACAAGGGGGATGTTTCCAGCCATCACTAATCCAACAGTTTTTGTTGCGTTGCTATTTATGGTGTAACTATTCATCCACTGTTGCAGTTTGATGTCATCCAAAAAATAATTATTGATATTTTCAATGGCTAATTCAATAAAATTGGGAATAAACCAGGCATTTTTATAAGTTGCCTCCGCTTTAATATCCTGCCATTCTTGTGTATTATCTTGAAAATATTTTCTTAGTCTCAATAAAATTTCTATTCTTTGCTCTGTGTTCATTTAATAATTTCTTTACTTTTATTGCCTCAAATTAATTAATTAAAAAACAAAAATACTCTTATGGCTATTAAAATCACTGATGAATGTATAAACTGTGGTGCTTGCGAACCAGAATGTCCTAATAATGCTATTTATGAA
>CANGOT010000188.1 GCA_947455425.1 Chitinophagaceae bacterium
CACCAGTTAAAAAAGCAGTTATTACTGTTCCGGCTTATTTCAATGATGCACAACGCCAGGCTACAAGAGATGCTGGAAAGCTTGCAGGGCTTGATGTTTTAAGAATTGTAAATGAGCCAACTGCTGCAAGTTTGGCTTATGGACTTGGTATAAATACCACAGATGAAAAAGTAATAGCAGTATATGATTTAGGTGGAGGAACTTTTGATATTTCACTCTTAAAAATCACGAATGGCATTTTTGAAGTATTGAGTGCCAATGGCGATACCTATTTAGGTGGTGATGACTTTGATAAGGCTATCATTGATTATTGGATTGAAGAGAACAAGATTGACATTGAATTGCTAACAAAAAATAAATCCTTACTACAATCTTTAAGATTAGCAGCTGAGAAAGCTAAGAAGCATTTGAGTCGTAACGACATATTTTCTTCTCAACTTCATGAGTATACATTAACAATTTCAAAGGGCGTTTTTGAACAGCTGATTCAACCCTTAATAAACAAAACTATAAAATCTTGCGAAATAGCTGTAAGTGACGCTGGAATTGGTTTGCAGGAAATTGATACAATTGTAATGGTGGGAGGAAGTACCCGAATTCCTGCAGTTAAAAATATTGTGAGTGATTACTTTCAAAAACAAGTAAATGACTCAATAAATCCTGATGAAGTTGTTGCTTTGGGTGCAGCTATTCAGGCAGATATTTTAGCAGGTAATAATAAAGATTTTTTACTACTGGATATTACACCTCTAAGTTTAGGTTTAGAAACAATGGGTGGTTTAATGGATGTGTTAATCCCACGAAACTCTAAAATACCTAGTAAAGTTGCTCGTCAGTATACCACACAAAAAGACGGGCAGTCAAGCATGAGAATTTCTGTGTTTCAAGGCGAGCGGGATCTTGTTAAAGACAATAGAAAACTGGCTGAATTTAATTTAACAGGAATTCCTGGAATGCCAGCAGGAATGCCTAAAGTAGAAGTAAGTTTTTTAATTAATGCAGATGGAATTTTAACTGTTACAGCCAAAGAATTGCGTAGTGGAGTTGCTCAAAGTATAGAAGTGAAACCACAATATGGATTAACAGACACTGAAGTAGAGAAAATGCTTATGGAAAGCATTACACACGCGAAAGATGATATTGCCACAAGAGCCCTGATAGAGGCCAGAACCGAAGGAGAACAAATCCTCTCTGTTACAGAAAAATTTCTACAAAAAAATTCAACTCTTGTCTCTAAAGAAGAGATGCTACAAACGGCTCAGGCCATGCAAGCATTGCAATTGGCGGTAACAATGGAGGATAAAAATCTTATTCAAACCAAAATAGAACAATTAAACGATATCACCAGACCTTTTGCTGAAAGAGCCATGGATGCTGCTGTGAGTGGGGCATTAAGTGGCAAATCAATTCTGTAATTTTAGTACCCGCTTAACGACAAAACATCAGTACTACTTATTTGCTTTGTGTCATCTGTGTGCTATATTACAGATGCCTTGCCAGCTTGTCACATAAAAGCTTTGTGGTATTCTATTTGAATACCGCAGCCTACATTAATTATTATAAATTTTATGCAAAAAGGACAAATAAGAGTACAAACCGAGAACATTTTTCCCATCATTAAAAAGTTTTTGTATAGCGAACACGACATTTTCTTACGTGAGCTTGTGAGCAATGGTATCGATGCCTCTCAAAAACTTAAAACACTTTCCAGCATTGGTGAAGCCAAAGGCGAAATAGGAGATTTAAGAATTGATGTTACACTTGATGCCAAAGAAAAAACAATTACTATTAGTGACAGGGGTGTGGGTATGAGTAAAGAAGAAGTTGATAAATACCTTAATCAGGTGGCATTTAGTGGTGCTGAAGAATTTTTAGAAAAATATAAAGATGCTAGTATCATCGGGCATTTTGGGCTAGGATTCTACAGTGCTTTTATGGTAGCCGAAAAGGTGGAAGTAATTACTCAAAGCCATAACATTGATGCACCTACTGTTTATTGGAGTTGCGATGGAAGCCCCGAGTTTGAGTTGTATGAAGTAGAAAAGAAAGACAGAGGCACAAAAATCATTCTTCATATCAACGAAGAAAGTAAAGAATTTTTAGATGCTCACAAACTAAAAGGCATTCTTGAAAAGTTCTGCAAATTTTTGCCAATACCTATTTACTTTAAAGATATTGCTGTTGAAGTAAAAGAAGATGATGTTGAGCAATCTATCAATAATACAAACCCTATATGGGTTAAAAAGCCAAGCGAATTAAGCAAAGAAGATTACGAGAATTTCTATAAAGAATTATATCCTTTTAACGAAACACCTTTATTCTGGATTCATCTGAATGTAGATTATCCGTTTAACCTTACAGGTATTCTATATTTCCCTAAGATTAAGCAGAGCTATGAAATTCAAAAAGATAAAATACAATTATACTGTAATCAGGTATTTGTTACAGATGAAGTAAAAGACATTGTTCCCGAATTCTTAATGTTGTTGCAAGGGGTTATTGATAGTCCGGATATTCCATTAAATGTTAGTCGTAGTTATTTACAAGGCGATCCTAACGTTCGTAAAATAAATAATCATATCACTAAAAAAGTTGCCGATAAATTAGAAGAAATCTTTAACAAAGAAAGAAGCGAATTTGAAAGCAAGTGGGAGAGTCTTGGTTTGTTTGTTAAATATGGTATGATGACAGACGACAAGTTTGCCGAAAAAGCTAATAAGTTTTTAGTAATGGAAGATACGGCTGGTAAATTTCATACTATCGAAGAATATAAAACAGCCACCGAAGCCACACAAAAAAACAAAGAAGGTAAAAACATTATTCTATATACCACCAATCCGGTACAGCAAGATGCTTATGTGCAAGCCGCTGTGGCAAAGGGTTATGTAGTAATTAAAATGGAAACTATTGTTGATGCCAGCTTTATTCACAATATGGAAATGAAGTGGGAAAATACTGGCTTTGTGAGAGTAGATGCTGATATAGTAGATAACCTGATTGATAAACAAGAAGGCAGCGAAAGTGTATTAAGCAAGGATGAAACCGAACAATTAAAATCTTTATTTGATGTTAAGCCTGCCGACCTTCATGTTACTGTAGAAGTAAAAGGTTTAAGTAAAGAAGCTGCACCTGTTGTTGCTACCCGTCCAGAGTTTATGCGTAGAATGAAAGATATGGCTGCAGTGGGTGGCGGTGGAATGATGGGCTTTTATGGTAGTATGCCCGATGAAGTAACGTTAACCGTGAATGGTAATCATCCGGTATATCAAACTTTGTTAAAAGAAACCGATACCGAAAAACAACAAAATCAGGTAAAAAATCTTGCCGATTTAGCATTGCTTTCTCAGGGGTTATTAAAAGGTGCCGACCTTACCAATTTCATTAACCGCAGTGTTGCTTTAATGAATTAAACATAGGTTTATAAATATTAAAAGCCGTTGCATTTGCAACGGCTTTTTTTTTTTGTTAAAACTTTAAATATTCAGAAATAATTTATTCTAATTCACATAATAAATTTCCGCAACTTAGAGCAGTCATTGCGAAGGTTCCTGCCTGAAGCAATCTCAAGCATTACCATAGACTGCTTCGTTCCTCGCAGTGACGTTATAGTTAAGTGCGAATTTTATTTTGAAATGTGGTATTACTTCTAAGTATTGACGAATCACTTTTTTACAATAGTAAAAATGATGGCTGCCATTTGTGCTATCCACATTGCCACTAACCACTTGATGATATCATTTTTTGATGATTCAATTTTCTCAACCAATTCTACCTTATCTTGTTTTGTTAAAAAAACTTCTTTTTCATTAAAGCGGTTTTTTAATATATCATAAACTTTTAATTCTAATGTACTCATTGGTTAAAAATTTTTACAAATATAATTGCTTTCTTTATAATTAAGGTTCCTACAATGTTTCTGACACATTCGAGGGTTTTATTCTTCCATTTGTGGAATTAGAGGGGGCTTACTCCACAATCAATTTTCCCTTCGCAGCAACAACCTTTAGCTTTGCACATAGCTATGCAAGGAGACGATGCTGCGAAGGAAGGTTTATAAATATTAAAAGCCGTTGCACTTGCAACGGCTTTTTTGTTTTTATGAAACCAGCAGTAATACTACTATTAAACTTTTGTTGCGTCGCACATTTCAACAGCAGTAGTACTATTAAACAATTATTCAACAACTAGCTTCTGTGTTTTCACTTCACCATTTGTAGTAACAACCTTTACTACATAAATACCTTTTATAAAGGATTTCAAATGTATAATGTACGAATTACGATTAGTTTTATCCGCAAAAACTTCTTTACCCAAATAATCAATAATTAATAACTCTTTAGCCCCTTTACATTCAATGTTTATCCTGCTGTTCAGCAGGACAGGATTTGGATATAGGCTAAAGCCGTTTACAGTTTGTGGTTTATAGTTAATAGTTTTTATATCCGAGTAACCCGGAGTTCCATCTTTATCAATGCTAATAATTCGATAGTAAAGCGTGAGTTGATCGTTAGTAGTCGGTAGTTGGTTGTCCGTAAACTCATATTCATTATAACTTGCACCATTGGCTTTTAGTTTTCCAATAGTTGTGAAGTCTTTTCCGTTTAAAGAACGTTGAATATAAAAATGAGACACATTTACTTCATTAGCAGTTGTCCATCTATTCTCTATATTCCCCTCTTGAGAGGGGCCAGAGGTGTGTTCATTCGTAAATCGTAAATCGTATTTCAAAAAATGGAGTGGTAGCGGCAACACATTTACACACACTGTATCACTACTGGTAAAACCATTAACCGTTTGTATTAAAACATAGCAGGTATTTATAGTAGGATGTACCCAAAAGCCTGGGCGTATGCTATCTATAGTGCCATTGGTATTTAATATTTGCCATTTAATGCTATCTATGCCATTGGTTAAACTACCAATAAATGCACTATCGCCAATATGTATAGTAGTATCTCTACCTGCATCGGCTTGTAAATTAAAACTATCTAAGGGGATTACAGAAACATCATCTGCATAGTAATAAGCCCCCCCATTCCCAGTTGTTTGAAAAAGTATTCTTTTGGTGTTGTTGAGTAAGTCTCTAAAATTACCTAAGGTTAAGAATTGCTCACCACCTTGTGCCTTAAATATACCACTTACCTTTACCCAATTTATCGTATCTGCAATAATAGGATTACCATAATTGGTTATTTGTGGAGTTCGCAATAGTGTATCACTGTTGGCCGTATCTACATAAACAACATTTTTTGTAAATAACATACTTTGATTATTACATGCTACATCACTATTATTTGTAAGGTTTACATAATACTCGCCATAATAGTATTTATTTTCTTTTAAACTATCTTTTAACTTCACCTGAAAATAATTACACCCACCCCCAAAATAAAACATAGCA
>CANGOT010000189.1 GCA_947455425.1 Chitinophagaceae bacterium
CAATCCATTGCAAAAGCCTTCCACCAAATAAACTCTGATTAGGGTTTAAGTCCTCCGGCTTCACCCATTTGCGGGTATGAAAATTCATTTCTGTTTGCATAAAATTATTTTACAATACAAATATCAATGATTAAATAAGAAGCAATTTCAGTTATTTTTAAAGTTTCTAATATTTATCCTTACACTTGTATCCTAAATAAAATTGTATGCTTACTCATTTTAAATTCTACAATAAACAAGATGTTCTTGCATTAACTAAAATAAGAAGGTATGAAACCAAACTAGGAGAAAGGCTTCAAGTAATATCTAATCTCAACGACATAGAAGCATCATTAAAAAGCAGCAATGCTAAATTTGTTTTGTTTGGCGTGCCAGAAGACATTGGCGTAAAAGCCAATAATGGCGTGGGTGGAGCCGATACTGCCTGGCATCCGTTTCTTCAATCTTTCTTAAACATTCAAAGTAATTTATTTTTAGATGGTAATGAAATTATTCTATTAGGCCATTTTGATTTTAGTGATGTAGTAAAATTAATTGAATCTAATGCACACACTAACGAAGAAAGATTATCTGCATATAGACACGCTGTAACCATTGTAGATGCTGCTGTTGAGCAGTTAATGCATCTTATTACTCAAAATAAAAAAATGCCCATTGTTATAGGCGGTGGTCACAACAATGCGTATCCATGTATTCGTGGTGCAGCAAAAGGTTGGCACAAAGCAGGGGTGCTTGAAATAGCAGAAATTAATGCTATAAACTTAGATGCCCATGCAGACTACAGGCCTACAGAAGGTCGCCATAGTGGCAATGCCTTTAGATATGCCGAAGAAGATGGATATCTTGAAAAGTATTGTATTATTGGATTACACGAAAACTATATTACCCAAAACACATGGATGGATATGGTAAATAATCCATTTATTGATTGCATTACTTACGAAGATATTTTTATTAGAGAGAAGCGAAATTTTATGCAAGCAGTTGCACACGCAGCAGGCTTTACCGAAGAAACTTTGTGTGGTATTGAATTAGATTTAGATTGCATTGAACACACATTAAGCAGTGCTGCAAGTCCTGTTGGCATTAGCACACAACACGCAAGACAATATATTAGTTATGTTGCTGGCACTACCCGACCCGCATATTTACATATTTGTGAAGGAGCAACACAATTATCTGATGGAAGAACAGATACACAAACCGGCAAGTTAATTAGTTATTTGGTCAGCGATTTTGTTAAAGCCATTTTAGATGTGTTGAATGATGTAGAAGATTAATTCTTAGATAGAATATATATTTTAGGTCATCAGTATTCTTAGAACGCTGGTCATGCAACTATATTTGCCCGATGCAAACAGGTGAGATAAAAGATTACAGGGTTCAAATTTCTAATAAGCAAATACTTTCTATTACGCTACCCATAGCTGCTGCTATTGTTGTGCCTCAGCTAAATTTTGTTACCAATAATATTTTTCTTGGACAATTAGGCGAGCAATCGCTCTCTGTTGCTGGCATCACGGGTGTGTATTACTTAATTTTTGCAGTTGTAGGGATTGGCTTAAACAATGGCCTGCAAATGCTTATCTCTCGCCGGGCCGGAGAGAATAAAATTGATGCAATTGGCAGTTTGTTTTCTCAGGGAATAAGGCTTGCAATTGTTATGGCCATTCTGGGTATAATCATCACAACATTTGTTACACCAACAGTTTTTGGTTGGTCATTAAAAAACCCCGAAGATGTTAAAATGGCTGTTAGCTTTTTAAACATCAGAATATGGGGCTTATTCTTTTTGTATTTATATCAAATGCGAAATGCTTTGTTAGTTGGCACCAATCAAACCAAATTATTAATCTATGGCACGGCGGCTGAAGCAATTACCAATGTGATACTTGACTATGGATTAATCTTTGGTCATTTGGGGTTACCTAAACTAGGGTTTAATGGTGCTGCATATGCATCTGTTATTGCAGAAGGAACTGGCTTATTGGTTATTTTTTTAGTCATCCATTATAAAGGCATTGGCAAGCAGTTGCAATTATTTAAAAACTGGCAATGGAACAAAAGCAATGCTGTATTGATTCTTACCCAAAGTGCACCACTAATCGGGCAACATTTATTAAGCATTATTGCCTGGGAATTTTTTTACATATTGAATGAACATCATGGTAGTCAGGCTGGAGCCATATCAAATATTATGCGTAATGTATTTGGTTTTTTTGGATGCATCACCTGGGCATTTGCATCTACCACCAATACAATGGTAAGTAATATTATTGGGCAAGGATTAGAACATAGAGTGGAAGAATTGATTTATAAAATAATGAAGCTCTCTTTGCTTTTTGCCTTGATAGTATGTACCATTCTCAATGTTATTCCTCATTTATTTTTAAGTGTTTATGGGCAAAGCGAAGATTTTATCAATGCAGCCATACCTGTTTTACGAGTGGTTTCAACAGCGTTGATATTAATGAGTATTGCAGTGGTATGGTTAAATGCAGTTACCGGAACAGGGCAAACAAAAATCAACTTATGGATTGAGTTTATGGCCATTATTCTTTATTGCATTTATGTTTATGTAACACTCGAAAAACTAAATATGAGCGTGGCTGTTGGTTGGGGCAGCGAATGGCTTTATTGGACCAGCATGCTCATTCCATCATTCTTGTATATTAAAAGTGGTAGATGGAAGGGCAAGAAATTATAAATACATGCTTCTTTTGCACCTATATAAATACTTCCTCTCAGTTTAGAATAGATACTTATTTGTATGTAGAATAAACTGTTGTAAAGTCTCTTTTACCCAATTACAAAATCATCTTACATCATAATTCTTTCAGACTATTTAGTTGTGTGTATCCTTACAGACATAACGGCAAAGAAACGGCAAAGAGACGGCAAAAAAACGGCAAACCGCTATACCTACTATTTTATTAAATACCTAAAATGGTATTAGTAAATTGAATAGTCCAAACTACAAAAGCCTCCGATGTTTTAAAACACCAGAGGCTTTTTGTATAAGTATTACCCGATGGTAATTTATAGGTAACATTGAGTTAACATTAACTTAACATTGGAGCTTCACTTTTGCAGCAAATTAAAAATATGATACGCAAGTTTACTACGAATTTCTTATTTATTCTACTATTTGCATTGCCAATATTAGGATCTTCTCAAGAAACGGGTTCTACACTTAGAGGCACCATTACCGATGATAAGGGAGCTGTTTTGTCTAATGTCACTATTACTGTAAAACACGAACCAACAGGTTTTACAACATCAAGACAATCTAATGCAAAAGGGTCTTATGTTTTCCCTGATTTAAAACCAGGTGGCCCGTATACCATCACCATAAAAAGTGTTGGATTCAAAGATGAAGTTTTGAAAGAGCAGTATTTAAACCTGGGTAGTAACCCCGATGTAAATATCAATATCCATCCAACATCAACGCAATTAACAGAAGTTGTAGTAACAGGTACTGGTAAAAGAAGCAACAGCTCTGGCTTAACAGTTGGCGGTAAACAATTAAATACATTACCAACATTGGGTAGAAGCATTTCTGATTTCACTCGTTTAACACCTCAATCAAATAATAACTCTTTTGGAGGAACTAACTTTAGATACAACAATTTAACAGTTGATGGCGCTGTAAACAATGATGCTATTGGTTTTAGCAATTCATTTGGTGGTGTAAGTGGTGGTGGCCAAAGTGGGGCTGCTGGTGCTGGTACAAGAACAAACCCTTACAGTATTGATGTGATTCAAGAGGTGCAAGTTCAATTGGCTCCATTTGATGTGAAACTAGGAAACTTTACAGGTGGTAGCGTGAATGCAGTTACAAAAAGTGGTACCAATGAATTCCATGGTTCGGTATATGCTTACACCAGAAGTTTATTTAATAATGCTTTGATGGGTAAAAGTGTTGATGGTAAAAAAACAAGTATAGGCTCAGATTTTTATGACCATCAAAGTGGTGCAACCATTGGTGGCCCCATTGTAAAGAACAAAGCTTTTTTTATTGTTAATTTTGAACAAACTCGTCGTCAGGAACCAACCTTTTACAATGTAGGAGATGCTGGTGCAGCCATTACTTTGGCAGAAGCGACAATTATCGATAATAAACTTAAGAACCTAGGTTATAATGTAGGAAGCTATACAGGTGCTTATAAAATATTCACCAATAGTGATAAACTATTTGCTCGTTTAGATTTCAATCTAGACAAAAAAAGCACATTAATGCTTCGTGCTATTTATACCAGTGGCTGGGGAAATAATTTAGAGCGTTCTTCTACAAATTTCCAATTTGGTTCTACAGACTTTACACAACATACAAACAACTTGAACTTAGTTGCCGAACTTAAAACTAAAGTATCAAACACAATAAGTAATCAGTTTAATATTGGCTATATCAATGTTCACGAATACCGCGATTTTCCTGGTGCTTTAGCTCCGTTTATGGATATTGATAATGGTAGAATTTGGGCAGGAACCTGGAGAGAAGCTTCTATTTATAATATGAAGCAACAAACTATTGAAGTAAGTGATAATGTTACTATAACAAAAGGTATTCATAAGTTTACATTTGGTACACATAACGAGTTCTATAATCTTACTTATGGCTTTATTAATTCATGGAATGGTCGTTGGGAATACAGCAGAGGGTTAAGTAGCTTTTTGGCAGATAACCCAAGCCGTGTTCGTGGAGCATTCTCTACAAATACCGGAAAACTTGCTAACGATAGAGAAGCCATTTATAACAACCCTCCAAATCCATTTACAGTTGCTTTAATGAGTGTTTATGGACAAGATGAAATATCTATTAGCAAAAGAGTTAGAATTACTCCGGGTTTAAGAATTGATTATTCAACAGTAGGTAATCAACCAGGTGTTGATTCTGGCTTGAATAGCACAGTAGCAAACACATTTGCCAATCCAACTTACAGCAACACGCCATTCAATCAATTACAAAATTCTTATTTAGGCAAAGTAAATTTCTCGCCAAGATTAGGTTTTAATATCGATGTTAAAGGAAATGGCAGTTTAGTTATTCGTGGAGGAACCGGTATCTTCATTGGTAGAGTTCCATTTGCCTGGATGGGTTATGGTTACACTTTAAATGGTAATACTTATGGTAATATCGACTGGAATAGTATTGCTGCTGGTAAAACAGTTCCTTTGGCTATAAATCCTTATGGATTAAAAGATACGGTTACAAAATATTCAGCATTATACGCAGCTGGTAATAAGGCCAATACAAGAGAAGTTGACGTAGTAGATAATAACTTTAAATTACCAAGTGTTTGGAGAACAAACATAGCGTTTGATTACAAATTTGGCAAAGGATATAAATTTACTTTAGACTTATTATACACGAAAACCCTTAACGACGTTAAGTTTCA
>CANGOT010000190.1 GCA_947455425.1 Chitinophagaceae bacterium
AAGTTTAACATTGCTGCACTATCGCATCCTTGTGAGTTTATTAAATGTGCTGTTTGTGAACCTGATGCATTAAAGATTAAACCATTCCAACTGAATGGTAACTCACTTGGACAGATGCTTACATTAGTTGTTGATGTTGTATTTGTTTTAACTGCTAAGTTTAATGTTGCTGCACTATCGCATCCTTGTGAATTAGCCAAATGTGCTGTTTGAGAACCTGATGCATTAAAGATTAAACCATTCCAACTGTATGGCAACTCACTTGGACAGATACTTACATTGGTTGTTGATGTTGTATTTGCCTTAACTGTTAAATTCAACGTGGCAACACTGTCACAACCTTGACTATTCGTTGTAGTATAAGTATAAGTTCCTGCTGTTGTATAGGTTGAGGCATTCCAACTATAAGGCAAAGCTGCAGAACAAATGCTTAAATTGGTAACAGAATTGGTTGGTTGTGGATAAACGGTTACCGAAGCCGTTGTTGTTGCTGTACAATTATTTACATTTCTTAATGTTAATGTGTAAGTAGTAGTTTGTACTGTGCTGGTATTATTGGTTAATGTACCTGCTATAGCACTACTAGTATCACTTGTATTACCTGCTGTGCCAGTGCCAGTTACATTTGATGTGTTATCTCTTGTCCACGAAACGGTAGTACCAGTTTGATATTTTATTATACCATAAAAACTTCTTGTAAGATTATCTTGTGCAAACAAGCCTATTGATCTTACCCTACTTGTCATAGTTATTACACCATCTGTTTCAGAAGCAGTGGTAGTTCCAGCATCTCTGTAACAAACTGAAAATCCTGTAGTATTAGAAACTACATACATTCCTACTGATGCTCCTGCTGGTAAGGTAAAACTATTGTCATCCAAATTAGCATCTATATAATAGCCATTATTAGATAAAGTTCCTGAAGGGAAATTGTATACAGTACTATTGATAAGAGACCAAGCATTGCTATTATTGTAGTTTCCCGAGGCTGTTGATGCCGAAGTGGTTTTATAAATTTTAAAACTTGCATCGGTATTGGATGATAATGTATTTCGAGTAATAAACCCAATATTTAAATTTGTTACTAGTATAGGTTGAGCTGAATTATTGGTAATATCAAAGAATATACCATTAGGGTCCGTCGCAAGAAAAGTTTGACTTCCTAATCTTAAATTTAAACTCTTAATATTAGTTGTAGCCGAATCGAACTTAACAGTGCCAATGTTTTTTCCTGAACAAATATTTTGTGTTGAAGGCGATAAACCTGTGTTTGGAGGAGTAGAAATAGTTAAGTTTAATGTTGCCAAACTATCACAACCTTGTGAGTTGGTTGTGGTAAATGTATATGTTCCTGCTACAGTTCTACTTCCATTCCAACTATATGGCAATGCACTTGGGCAAATAGAAACATTATTTGTAGATGTTGTATTTGTTTTTACTGTTAAATTTAATGTTGCACTACTATCACAACTTTGGCTATTCAATAAACCAGTTTTAGTTTGTGAACCTGCACCAGTAAACGTTAAACCATTCCAAGAGTAAGGCAATTGACTTGGGCAAATTGAAATATTCGTTGTTGAAGTAGTATTCGTTTTAACAGTTAAGTTTAACGTAGCCACACTATCACAACCCTGACTATTCGTAGTAGTATATGTATACGTTCCTGCTGATGCTCTAGAACCATTCCAAGTATAAGGTAATTGACTTGGGCAAATACTAATATTTGTTATAGATGTTGTTGAATTTTTTATAGTTAAGTTTAATGTTGCCAAACTATCGCAGCCTGCAGTACCTGTAAAGGTTTTAGTGTAAGTACCACTATTAGTATAGGTTACCCCATTCCATAAATAACTATCACAAGCTGTTTGTGTAGTAGTACTACCAGAACAAATTGGTGCTATTTTCCATAAATCATTCAACGTGCCAGTAACACTTGCAGCTCTTCCATACCCTCCAAACAACCATATATTGCCACTCGCATCTGTCCAGCTAACATTTTGATATCTTGCTCCTGGTTTATTGCTGGCAGCAGCTATGCCTTTGGTGCCATAAACTCCCAATCGGTTAGTTGTATTGTCGCCACTTACCCAAGTCCATTGCCCAGTACTGGTATTGTATTTCCATAAATCATTCAAATAACCAGAAGAACCATAAATTGTTGCATCAAATCCTTCTCCTCCAAATAACCATAAATTGCCACTAGCGTCAGTCAAACTAACACTATTTCTTCTTGCTGATGGGTTATTACTGGCAGCAGCTATGCCCTTTGTACCATAAACACCATAATAGTTAGATACGTTAGAATAACTATCTCCACTTACCCAAATCCATTGCCCTGTACTGGTATTATATTTCCATAAATCATGCAAATAAGTATCTCCACCACTCGCAGCATATCCATATCCTCCGAACAACCATACATTGCCACTCGCATCTGACCAGCTAACACTTGCATATCGTCCTCCTGGTTTATTGCTTGCAGCAGCTATGCCTTTGGTGCCATAAACTCCCAATTGGTTAGTTGTATTGTCGCCACTTACCCAAGTCCATTGACCCGAACTGGTATTGTATTTCCATAAATCATTCAAACTACCGGGCGTAACAAGACTCGTAGCAAATCCAGCCCCTCCATACAACCATAAATTGCCACTCGCATCTGTCCAGCTAACACTACCCCATCTTACTCCTGGTTTATTGCTGGCAGCAGCTATGCCTTTGGTGCCATAAACTCCCAATTGGTTAGCTGTATTGTCGCCACTTACCCAAGTCCATTGCCCTGTACTAGTATTGTATTTCCATAAATCATTCAAATTTCCAGCACTTACACCTGCATCATATCCATTCCCTCCAAACAACCATAAATTGCCACTCGCATCTGTCCAGCTAATACTACTTTGTTTTGCTCCTGGTTTATTGCTGGCAGCAGCACTGCCTTTGGTGCCATAAACTCCATATTGGTTTTTTATACTATCGCCACTTACCCAAGTCCATTGCCCAGTACTGGTATTGTATTTCCATAAATCATTCAAATAACCAACAGCTCCACTTGCAGCATATCCATACCCTCCAAACAACCATACATTGCCACTAGCATCTTTCCATCTAACACCGTCGTCTCTAGCTCCTGGTTTATTACTGGCAGCAGCCGTTCCTTTTGTGCCATAAATTCCCAGTTGGTTAGTTGTACTATCGCCACTAACCCAAGTCCATTGGCTGCCTGTATTAATTTCTGATGAAATTAATAGTGTGAGTGTGGCTGTGCTATCGCAACCTTTGCTATTGCCTCCAACAAAAGTTTTAGAGTAAGTACCATTGGAAGTACAATTGATACCATTCCAAGTATAAGGTAAAGCAGTTATTGCAATAGTTGCAGTAGTATTAGAAATACTTGAGTTGTTGATGGTTAAATTTAATGTAGCAACACTATCGCAACCTACACTATTGGTTGTATTAAATGTTTTTGTTCCAGAAGTGGTATAATTTGTTCCATTCCAAAAGTAACTACCGCAAGCAGTAATAGTTATTGTTGATGTTGATGTATTTTTTACAGTTAAGTTTAAGGTGGCTATACTATCACAGCCCTCAGAATTAGTAAAACTAGCAGTATATTTTCCAGTGGTAGAATAGCTAGTCCCATTCCAAACAAAAGGTACTTTATTACTACAGATTGTTGTGTCTTTACTGCTGTATGTATCAACACAATTAAATAATCTGGCAATATTGTTTCTTCCAACACCATTATAGCTTGTAAAATCTCCGGCTATTATTACCTTTTTGTTATTTGATAGTTGCGAAGTTGCAACGATATTGTTATTACTAGGCCCCGTGCCTAATTTGTTGAATGTAGTGTCTAATGTTCCATCAGATTTTAAACGCACAAATCCATTAGAAATAAGCACATTGTTATATGAATTTATATTACCAGAAATGAGTATTTTACCATTTGGTTGTACTGACACAGCATTGATTGTTCCGGAAAGGCCTACTCCAAATTTATTGAAAGTAGAGTCTATGGAGTAATCGGCATTTAATCTCATAATATTCTGGTTTACAGATTTATTATTGAATGTGTTAAAATTACCTGCTAACAAGATTTTACCATCTGTTTGTTTTAGTAAATGACTAATGTAATAGGGTGTATAATAATTCGAATAAGAACCACTATAACTATATGAGTATCCAACCAACCACTCTTTTATAGCTGTTCCAACTGAATTCAATTGGAATAATCCATAATAATCATAAGTTGAGCTGGAATAAGATGAACACCATTTTGAACTGGAGTAATTATTTCTTCTACCCACGTATAGTACAGACCCATCGCTATTTGTTATACTTAGCATAGGATAATTTGTATAAGAAGAAGAAGTGTAATAATAAGTGCTTTGACCGAAAACGCCACACGTGTATGAACCTGTAGTAGAGCCACTTGTTATAAAGGTGTTATCTATTGCACCAGTAGCACTAAGCCGATAAAAGCCAAAAATAGTAGATACTAAAATTTTACCATCAGATTGGATATTGATATGATTTATTATAGAAGAACCTGAGAAAGGAAAATTTACATTAAATGTAGCATCAATAGAACCATCACTATTTAGCCTGGCAATGTATTTTTTTGAAACAGCATTAAAAATTGTAAAATCCCCAGCAACTATAATCTTGCCATCAGTTTGTATGGCAATTGCACGCACAAATGCATCTGCCCCTGAGCCTAGTTTATTAAAAGTGGTATCAATACTTCCATTAGAAAATAATCTGGTAATTCTGTTTGCCGTAACGCCATTATAATTTATAAAATTGCCACCTATTATTACTTTGCCATCAGCCTGCAGTGCCATTGCCTGTATTGAACTGCTTGCTCCTGTACCATTAAAAGAAGTATCTAATGCCCCAACTTTAAATGTTTGGGAAATTAATACGCCACTCATTAACAAGCAAATTGAAATAAACAAAAGTCTTAAATATAGTTTTCTCATAAAAGTTGTTTGATAAGATTGTTGATAATATGCTCTTTAATTTTAATACGATTAAACTGAATCAATAAAAATGGGCAAGATTTTAAGAGCACAAGGCGTTTTTCGTTTGTTATAAATTAATTTTATTTGCATACAAAACTGAAAATAATCTTGTAATTAAAAATACCTAATAGTAGGTATTTTTAATTAGTCATCAGTTATTAATTTTGATGGTTTCAGGTAATATACTTTTAAAAAAAATATCAATGAATTTTATTCAGCTAGTTTATTCGTCTGAATCGTTTTTTGAAGATTTTGGTAGGCAGATTTATTTTTATCAAAATAATCTTACTGCTTTATAATTTTACAAGATATATGCTCAAAAAGCTTCATCTACATATTATTTTCTTATTTCTTTCATTCAACATTGGCTACACCCAA
>CANGOT010000191.1 GCA_947455425.1 Chitinophagaceae bacterium
ATGAAGGTGCTATACTTTTTATTTGTGGAAGCTTATTCCATGGAACTGAAGGGAAATCGTGATGCTCGTTGTGGTATCCTACATTAAAAGCTACAGTATTCATTTTGCCATAATAACTATAAGTTTCTTGTTCATCTCCAAAGGTTAAAAAATGTTCTTGAATCCATCTTGCACCAAGTGGGTGTAGCCCTACAGAAAAGAAAAAACTACTTAAAAAATAAACAAAACCTTTTGCCCCCAAAAAGTAGCAAACTATTGTCATTGCAATAATTTGTACTATCCAGTTTAAAACCACCCAGCCATCAAAAGCTTTTATCTCTTTTAATCGTGATAATCTAAATAATTGAAAGATGGGGTAGAATAATAACCATATAGCTTTACCAATGAAATACTTATTTATAAGTTTCCCTTCCCAGTAGTTAGGTAAATCGCCGTCAAGTTCATAAACTCCTTGAAAAGAATGATGTTTCAGGTGATATTTTTCGAAAGAAATACTGCTGGCAAAAACCAAAGGGATATTTGCAAGAATACCTGTTAACTTATTTGCTGTTGGGCCTTTAAAAACAAGCTTATGCGTACACTCATGAATGAGAACAAATAAAGAATGATCAATGAATGCACCTACCAAATATGCAACTAAAAATACTGCCCACCAGTTGTTAAAATTACTTATAGCAATACCTAAGGCAATTTGCATAGCTACTAGCAAAACTACGAGCCAAAATGTAGTTTTATTTTTACCAATCAACGTCCTCATTTCTGGATGTTCTTTTAGAATTTGCTTGGTACGATCACGATGTGGTTCTGGGTTGTTTGAGAAAACAAAGTTGTATTTAGGCAGCATATGTTTGCAATGTAAGGGTTATTTTAATAAGTTAATATTTTGTAAAAGCAAAAAAGCGAATTATGTTACTTCATAATTCGCTTTTTTTATAGTTTTTAAAGAATAATTAAGTTGTAGTTTCTTTCTTCTTTTTATTTGTTTTTGGTGTAAGCATTAAAAACATTCTTTTACCTTCCAATTTCGGTAAAGCCTCTGGTTGTCCAACGTCTGCAAGCCTTTCAGCGAATTTTAATAATACTAACTCGCCTCTTTCCTTAAATTGAATAGCACGACCTTTAAATTGAACATAAGCTTTAACCTTGTTACCATCCTTTAAAAATCCTTCAGCGTGTTTTGCTTTAAAATTAAAGTCGTGATCATCTGTACTTGGTGTAAAACGAACTTCTTTAACTTCACTTTGTTTGGCATTGGCTTTCATTTCCTTTTCCTTCTTCTTCTTCTCATAAAGGAATTTCTTATAGTCAATTACTTTACAAACTGGGGGTGAAGCATTGGGTGAAATTTCTACTAAATCTAACTCTAAATCTCTTGCAATTTTTAGTGCGTCTTGGGTAGCGTAAACCCCAATTGTAATGTTTTCACCAACTAACCTGATTTCAGGAACCCTTATCTTTTCGTTAATACGATGTTCAGGTTCAGGTTGTCTGTTAAAACGTGGATTAAATCTGCCGCCTCCTGGGCGTGGTGTAAATGCCATTAAGTGTTTTTTTGTGAATAATTTAGTAACCGGTAAAATTAATATTTGTAAAAATAATACTATTCTCCTGATTTTCTGTGTAAAATTTCATCAGCAATATTTGTCATAAATTCTTCAACAGTTTGCTGACCCAAATCTCCTTTACCTTGTCTTCGAATAGAAAGCTTGTTTTCGGCGGCTTCTTTTTCACCAACAACCAACATATATGGCACTCTACTCAACTCTGCTTCACGTATTTTTTTGCCAATTTTTTCGCTTCTATCATCAATCTCAACTCTTACTCCTATTGCTTTCAACTTGTTCATTACATCATTTGCATAATCCATAAACTTATCGCTGATGGGCAATATTTTTACTTGCAATGGACTTAACCAAACTGGAAACTTACCTGCATAATGCTCTAATAAAAATCCAATAAAACGTTCGTGAGTTCCTAATGGAGCTCTGTGAATAATTAATGGAATTTCTGGTTCGTTATTTTGATTTGTGAAACTTAATTTAAAACTTCTGCTTTGTGCAAAATCAACTTGATTGGTTGCTAATGTGAACTCTCTTCCAATTACACTAAAAATCTGAACGTCTATTTTGGGACCATAAAACGCAGCCTCATCTTGTACTTCAACAAATGGTGTTCCTGTTTCAATTAATACTTTACGAACCATTTCTTCTGTTTCTTTCCAAAGTTCCGGTTCGTTTACATATTTCTTTCCAAGCTTTTCAGGATTGTGCAAACTCAAACGCATTTGGAATTTCTCAACGCCAAATATTTTAAAATACTTTAAATACATTTCGTTTACAGCCTTGAATTCTTGTGCAAAATCATCTTTGCTGCAATAAATGTGAGCATCGTTCATATGCAAACAACGAACACGCATTAAACCAAATAATTCGCCACTTTGTTCGTATCTATAGCAAGTTCCGTATTCTGCAATTCGGTATGGTAAATCGCGATAGCTTTTTGGCTCTGCATCAAATATTTTATGGTGATGCGGACAGTTCATTGCTTTCAAATAAAACTTCTCTCCATCTAATTCCATTGGAGGAAACATTCCATCTGCATAATAAGGTAAATGTCCACTTGTTAAATACAAACTCTCTTTAGCAATATGTGGCGTTACTACTCTTTTATATCCTGCTGCATTTTCAGTTTCTTTGGCAAGCTTTTCAAGCTCTTCAATAATCACAGTTCCATTAGGCATCCAAAGCACCAAACCTTGGCCCACTTCATCATTCATTGTATAAATACCTAATTCTTTACCCAACTTTCTATGATCTCTTTTCTTAGCTTCTTCCAACATCACTAAGTATTCATCCAATTCTTTTTGGTTGGGAAAAGTAATACCATAAATACGGGTTAATTGCTTGTTCTTTTCATCGCCTTTCCAATAAGCTCCAGCAATGGAAGTTAGTTTGATGGCTTTAATAAAACCAGTGTTGGGAATATGTGGCCCACGACACAAATCGGTGAAGTTTCCCTGAGAATAAAAAGTAATATTTCCATCTTCTAATTTCTCTAATAAATCTAATTTGTATTCATCGCCTTTTTCTTTAAAATAAGCAATGGCTTCAGCTTTGCTTTGTGAGCTACGATTGAATGGATTAGCCTGTTTAGCCAATTCATTCATCTTTTTTTCAAGCGTTACTAAATCTTCTTCGGTTAGTTTATTATCGCCTAAATCTATATCATAATAAAAACCTTTATCAAGTGAAGGACCTACCCAAAATTTTGCACCAGGGAATTTATCTTCAACAGCTTCTGCCATTAAGTGTGCAGAAGAATGCCAGAAAGTATTTTTGCCTTCTGCATCATCCCACATCACTAATTTCAAAGAAGCGTCTTTTTCTATAGGGCGGGTGGCATCCCAAACTTCGCCATCAACATTGGCTGCAAGCACTTTGCGGGCCAATCCTTCACTAATACTTTTTGCTATGTCTAATGCACTAGTACCTTTTTCATATTGGCGTACTGCACCATCGGGAAAACTTATATTAATCATTGCTTACTTAAAATATGAACGCGAAAATAAAGGAATGATTGGAGAGATGATAGAATGATTAAAAATAATGTTGTAGTTAGTTTTTTATGCTGTGATAGATTTTTATACCTACCACAGCATGAATGGTAAAAAGTTATTTTGGGAACAGCTGCTCTATAGCTGCTTTTTTTTATTGTTTTGATTCACTGGCTGCTGGTGCAGCTGCTGGTGCAGGCTTTACTTTATGTGGTTTAGAAAGCTCCGCAGAGATATTGGTTTGGGCTATTAAAACATTCAATTCTCCTATGCATTTTTCATACACCGAAACATCCTGTTTATCTGCCTTATCGTTTCCATATCTATTGGTCAATAAACCTACCACTTCACTGTAGGCGGGCGACACTTTTTTTCTTAAACTACTAAAATTTTCAACGGTATTATCAACAGCACCATCTGCAACACGGTTAACATATTGAGCAATAAATTCATTGTTCACATTTTTTATGGCTGTTACCCAGTCTGTGCCATTGGTAGCAGCTATAGCAGCACTGCGAGTATCATCGTTATTAATTCCATCAACAATATTGGTTAAAATGGTTGATTCAGATTGTTGTGGCTGGTTGGCAATATCTTTTCCAAAACCAAAGCCCGAAACGTAGTGATACAAAACCTGCCCACCGGCGGCAACAGTGGTATCGGGAAAACGTTGCATAATTTCTAACCAATCTATAAAGTCTTCAATGAGCACATCACGTTGATGATCTAAGTCGTTGAGCAATTTAGTAATCTGACTACTTTTTTCTTTATCCAGCCCAGCCTGCAACTCTGGAAAAAATGCTTCGAGATTATCTGCCAGATTTTTAATTTTAAGTTTGGAAGTGTCATACTTACTAAGGATACCAGTAAAATCTTTCATGAACTGAAAGTAGGCTGTGTTGCCAAGCTTTTTTGCTTTTACATTAATAATTTTCATAATATTATTTTTTGATTTGAAAACAAACCTATAAAAAAAGAATATTACAAAAAGCCAATTTCGAAAAATTTAACATTTCAATTTTGGGGAGAAAAATGCATCTGATTTCAAAAGATACCAACTTCTAAGAAGTGCTTATTTTCTGATTTTTAAGGGACCAACATTCCTTGTAAGTTTTGGCATTTTCATTTTCAGAAAGCCCAACATTCCGAGGAATTTTTCATTTTCTGGATTTTTGGGGTAACATTCCTTGTAAGTTTTGGCATTTTCATTTTCAGAAAGCCCAACATTCCGCGGAAGTTTTCATTTTTTGGATTTTGAGGGTAACATTCCTTGGAAGTTTTGGCATTTTCATTTTCAGAAAGCCCAACATTCCTTGGAAGTTTTCATTTTTTGGATTTTGAGGGTAACATTCCTTGGAAGTTTTGGCATTTTCATTTTCAGAAAGCCCAACATTCCGAGGAATTTTTCATTTTTTGGTTTTTTGGGGTAACATTCCGAGGAATGTTAGTGCTTTTTTGGGGGAAAGTTTCATTTTTTTTTAGAATTAAGCTATTAATTCTTTAACTCTTTTTTCTAAGATGCCCATAGATGCAAATAAAAGCAGGGAAACTATGGCTCGATTGAGAAAAGAAACAACTTGTTTTTTGCGAGAGGGAGCTGAGAGAGACTTACTTAAACCTCGGCAAAATAAACAGTTTCACCAGCAAAAAGATAATCGCCAATAAAAACATAATGATAGAAATGCGGTTAATGCCATGCATATATTTCATCCATTGCGTGGGCTGTTCATTGGGGTCTCTTTTTTTAATGTATAAATATTCGGCAAGTTGGCGTAAGATTCCCATTTGTAGAGGTTTTAAAAGTTTGCGGTTTACTATTAATTAGTTAGTTGCTGTTGCAAATTA
>CANGOT010000192.1 GCA_947455425.1 Chitinophagaceae bacterium
ATGTTGGTAATTCAGTTGGAGTAAAAGATGGCGGTAAATTAGTTATTAAAATCAAATCTGTTAAAGTAAAAACTTTACCTAAGTATTTGAAAGAGCAAATTTCTGTAGACATCAGTAGTCTTGCATTGAATGCCAACTTAAGAATTGAAGATATTCAAGCAGAAAATATGCAAATAATGAACTCTCCTCGTATTCCAATTGCATCTGTAGTTATGACAAGACAATTGAAACAAGAAGAATCTGCTGCAGCTAGCACTGCAAAAGCAGGTGGTAAAAAATAATCAAACTCATCAATAAAAAAAGGCTATATCTAATAATCAGATATAGCCTTTTTTTATTAATTATTTTTTTTTACTAAAATAAAGTTTGAATACCGTTAGCAGTTCTAAATTCATGTTGCAATAACCATTTCTTTCTCCATAATCCACCCGAATAACCTACCAGATTTTTATTGGTTCCAATTACTCTATGGCAAGGCACTATTATACTTATTTTATTCCTTCCATTGGTAGATGCAGCAGCCCGAATTACTTTTTCATCACCCAACCTTTTCGCTAAATCTAAATAACTAATGGTCTTGCCATAATTTATCTCAGTAAGTTTACCCCAGACCTTTTTTTGAAAGTCTGTACCGTCTTGATGTATTGGAATATCAAAAACTTTTCGCATTCCCTGAAAAAACTCAATTAATTGTTCTGTGCAATGGTGTATCACATCGCTAATGCCAGGCTCCCCATATTGAATCTGACTTTTATTATCAATAAAAGAAATCTCATTAATATATGTGTCGGTACCACCGATTCTCATTAAACCTATAGGACTTTCGTAGTAAGTATAGTAAATTGTAGTCATTTATATTATCTTAAATGAAACCTGCTTTATGATATTTACAAAACGTTTTAAAACAACATAACGTATGTACCAATAAAAAAACCTGCCATTTGCGGGCAGGTTTCATCAGATATTCAAAAAAAAATTACCAGTTTACAAAAACCAATTCTCCTTTAGCTTGTTTCGAATCCTTTAAAAAGTCTGGAACAATTGTATAATAACAATCACCAACGCATTTAGGCACCATAAATTTTCTGGTATAGCTACCCCAAACATTCTGATAAAGTGGCTGCACGCGTCCATTACTAAATGCCCCAATTACTCCAACACCAAATGGAGCAATCTTTGTGTATTTTACTTCCCTCCACTCCATTCCAGTTTGCAACCTGCTGATTAACGAGTTTTTATACCATATTTCTGCGTTTCTAAAGTCGTAGTTCTTTGTATATATGTACTCGTATGCTAAACAACCTACATAACTATTTTGTCGATAAATACTTGCAGCATACTGTAGTGCCGATCCTTTAAATCCACCAGAAAAATTGGGTGCATTCGCATGAAACTTTACCAAGGCCATATTAACAGCCATATTGTTGGGGTCGTTTAGGTGCAACTGCTCTAAATTATTACGCAAAGCAAGTGCATCGTAGCGATTATACACTTTATTAGAAGGTATATAAGCTTCTGTTGATGCATCTACTGCAGCAAATGTTGAGAAATCATTATTCAGACTTCCTGGTAATACACGGTCACCATCATCTGTTTTAATGAACATAGATTCCTGAGAGATATTTTTTTCACTCCAGCTTACTGTAATAAACACAGCACCACATAACGTTGTTCCAATAATTACGGGACGTAACGATTTTAAAAAGAATTGTTTCATAATTGCTCCTTTTTTTAATTGTTTAAAAAATCAAGGGGACGGTTAATTATTTTGTAAAACAATTAACAGGAAAATAAAGTCTAAGGAAGGGAAAGGATTAACCACGGGCATTTTTGAATACTTAATGGTCTGCACTCAATTCGATTGGTTTTTCATCGTTATTACATATTGCAATTTTCGATAAGAGGTGCAAGATAGGGATTTATTTTAAAATAAAAACAATTTTATGCAATATATTTTAAAATCATTCGTTCCAAGTTGCTTTTAGCGTCTACTAGCAATGATCAAATTTAAATCGGTGTATTTTAAATTGAGCTTCTGACTCATATAGAAATCGGTTAAAGAACCTTTGAATAAGTAGATTCCCTCGCGTAAATTAATTTTATGCCAAACAATTTCTTCAATTCCTCCTTCATCGCTGATTTGTAAAAGCAAATGCATTAAAACATTACTGATAGCCTGACTTGCTGTTCTTGCAAAACCACTGGGGATATTAGGAACACAATAATGAATCACATCATGTTTAATAAAAGTTGGATGTTCGTGGCTGGTGAGTTCACTGGTTTCAAAGCACCCCCCCCTGTCAATAGCAACATCAATAATAATGCTTCCCGGACGCATTGTTGCTACAATTTCTTCTGTTACAACAACCGGAGCTCGCCCATATTCATTGCTCATAGCACCCACAGCTACTTCGCTGGTTTTTAGTTGTTTCGATAAAATCCTTGGTTCTAATACACTGGTCCATACCCTTTGTCCAAGGTTGTTTTGCAGTTGTTTTAATTTTGAAACATCATTATCAAATACCTTCACACTTGCACCCAATGCCAAGGCATTTCTTGTGGCGAACTCTCCCACAATACCAGCACCAATAATAACAACTTTTGTAGGTGGAATTCCACTGATACCGCCAAGCAATACCCCTTTACCATGATTAAAGCTGCTTAAATATTGCCCTGCAATTAACATCACAGCACTACCAGCAATTTCACTCATACTGCGAACAATTGGATAAGTGCCGCTATCGTCTTTCAAGTTTTCGTAGCTAATGGCTGTTATCTTTTTTTCCATCATCTTCTTTACCACATCAACTTTTAGTGCAGAATAATGAATTGGAGAAATAATAGTTTGATTGAGTTGTAAAAGGTTCACATCATCCTCCACAATTGGAGCAGATTTTACCAATATTGGGGCTTTAAAAACATCTTCTCTATTGTAAGCAATCTTTGCTCCGGCCTCGTTATAATCCTTATCGGTGTAGTGACTTCCTTCGCCGGCTTTATGTTCCACAACAACACTATGGCCATTGCCTACTAACACCCCCACTGCGTCGGGTGTAAGCCCTACTCTATTTTCCTGAAAAGCAATTTCTTTTGGAATACCAATATGCAGTTTTGCTCCTTGAGGTTTAATATCTAACTTTTCTTCTAGTGTTTCGTAACTAAAAGAAGTTGAAATAACGGGTTTCGACGTAGCCATTTTAAATCAGTTGGAGTATAAAAGTAGTATATTTTTTTAAATAGCTTCATATAAATTCGGTACAGTTAGTTTACCCCATACATTTCAATGGCATTAAAACCATTACTCCTTCACCACTTTAACCCTTTCGCCATTATCAAAACTAAAAATATAAACACCTTTTGCAAATGATTTAAGATTTACTATGTAAGATGTACGATTGCTAGTCGCTTTGTACACCAATCTACCAAAACAATCTGTTACAGTTACGTTCTTAACGCCCTTGCCATTAATAGTTACAGCGTCTTTTGCAGGATTGGGAAAAATACTGATTGCAACTTGCTCCTTATTAATTACTACTTGCTTTACCTGGCTGTAAGTTTTGCTGCCATCTTTATCAATGCTGATGATTCTATAGTAGTAAGTCGACGGACGACTGTCGACTGTCAACAGAGGACTGTTGTCTATAAAGCTATACTCACCATAATTTGCACCATTGGCATTTACTTTTCCAATAGTTGTGAAGTCTTTACCGTTTAAAGATCGCTGAACATTAATATACGAAACACTGAGTTCGTTTGTTATTTGCCAGCTTAATATAACATTGTCATCCTTCTTTACTGCATTAAAAAAAGCAAGCTTTGTTGGTAGCACATTTAGTGCAGTTGAAACAATATCACTCCTGAATTTTTTATAATTATTCTCACTGAGGTCTTTTGCCTGATTGCCATCATTATAAAATTCAGTACTACCATTGTCACTTATGATCTCGAGTTTATTGTTTGACATCTGTCCGTTTTCAATAATCTCCACAACAGCTTCGGCATTTAGTGCACTAATGCCCAACTGTGAAATCAAAACTGGGCCATCAGCAGCAATGCCAGTCCATCTGAAAATAGCACCATTTAATGGTAAATTATCATAGTTGCCAGCTACAATAATATATGTGCCATTCGATAGTCTAACAATATCACGAATCCCCCTGCCGCCTAAATTTAATTCAATAGCACTGCCAATGCTAGGAGAACCGCTGGGAGAACCATTATTAAACCAGGTTTCAAAATTTAAAACTGGTGCAATTACAGTATGGGCTCTATTGGTGATTGGAACAAGCGGTGCCCTGAAACCAATATAAAGGGTTGTATTATCGGGGGCAAAACACATTCCCTCAACGTTAAATCCATCAATCGTTTTTGCATCCTTACCACTAGCGGCTGATACACTAAAATTATAACCTTGTGTATTACCCCAGTTGATTAATGTATTTCTGATATTATCATAATGCCCAACTGTTGACATTGTTGTGGTGGCACCCGTTCCTGCAAAATCAGTTGCAAAGACTCTATTAATATTAGGCTTTACAAGATTGCTGCTGCCACCGGTTCCAAAACTACTCATCCAATAGATTCTATTAGGAATTGTGGGACTTTTAACCCCTGCTTCCAAATCAATTTCTGCATAATTATTTGCACTACCATCCGTTAATCCTAGTAAATTCTGATAATCATAAGTGGCAACTGGCAAACCAGATTTTCTTCTATCATAAACAAATAAACTATTGATTTCATCATCGCCAATAATCATATAGTTAGAATCAATGGCAATAGCTGCCGATGCATCGGAACAACCCGTATGAAAATAAGTGGCTGCTGGTGTAGTAACAGCAGCTGATGCAGCATATTTAATAGTAATATTATCGGTATTGGTGCCCTTTGTTAGTTTTAATTTAATATCGCTGTATCCAACACCCGATGGTAGTATTTTTACAATGGCATAACCATTAAATTTTAGTATAATTACATTAGCAATAGTAACAACCGATGTTTTAGAACTTGTTGCCACTATAGTATAATCTGTTGCCAGAATGGGCAAACCATTTTCGGTAATATCTGCTTTTATGCCAATTGTTGCAGCAGGATCGGTTGGATCGCTGATAACACCACTAACAAAAGGTGGATTTATAAAATTTTGTGAAGCAGCTATGCTAAAACTAATAGAAACAGAACGTTTTATATTGTTTGTAAATGCCGATGCATTATTGTAGCAAACGACCATTACAACAAGGAACAATAGCTTACTTTTTTTGAGCATGTCTGAATTTTGCATCAAAAATAGCATAAAAGCAATAGAGCTTTATAAGCAAGCAAGAAGCTAGTAAATCAAGCTGGTAGGATTAACTTATTTATTAGCCAA
>CANGOT010000193.1 GCA_947455425.1 Chitinophagaceae bacterium
CTATAATGCTACTGTAAACAGCTATAGAGCAATGAACAAAATTGCAAACTATACTGCATCGGCTCTAGATAAAAGAAAAGCAGATGCTTATTTTAATTCATTGCTGGTGGCATTATTACCTTCGGTTACGAACTATACAAATGCCTACGCTACCTGGGTAAGTCAACTAGGGCTACAAATTAGTAGCTCACAAAGTTTAGCTAGTTTATTGGCAGAATTAAGTGCTACAAAAATTGAAGATTGGGAAACTGCTATCAAGGGTGTTTATAAAAGCACTACCCCACAGTTCACAGCATTATTTCCTTTTCATCGCATTCCTTTTCAAAATGGAAGTCAAACCGATAGAATGAACGCAGTGCTGGCACTAAGCAAAGCTATTGGCAGTGATGCTGATTTGGCAAAAGTGAAAACCGATGTAGATGCTTTTTATGCTTTATTAGCGGCTGCCTATAATGCTCAAAAAGGAAATATCACCGGCACAGGAACAAATAGTGATGCTGTAGAAGCTGCAAGGGTGTCTGTGGCAACAGAACTTTATGGCACATTAGCTTTATTGATGAATCATTATAAAGATAATCCCATTGAAGTGGCCAACTTTTTTGATTTGCAAACCATTCGCAATCACGAGCAAACCATTTTTAAACACGATATCAATGCTGGCGAAACCTTGCTGGCAGTTACACATACTTTCGATGCAGGAGAAGAAGTGCGATTGGTAAACCGTGGTGCTACTGAATTGCATTTTATTTTAACAAAAGAAACAACAGATGTTGTGGGTGCAACTGCTGTGGTGGTTGCAGCGAATAGTCAAACAGTTATTGATGCTGCTAGTTTAGGCGACATAGTTAACAACAGGTATTTAAAAGTGTTGAATGTAGATGTTAATTTAAAGGGTGCTTACACAATAGAATTGGTGTAGTTGGTTTTCATATGGGTGGTTTCGGTGTAGCCTCAAAGATGTAAAAGTCTTTGGGGCTTTTTTATGGTTCATCACTACCCCAATTTTTTTTATAAATTTAGAATTTATCCAGATATCTTCTGATGTTGCTTCTTTAAAATCAGAATGATGATAAGATCTCTGGTATTTGGGTTGATATTTTAAAATATCTGTAGTTATCCAACCCTGCTACAAGATCTTATTGAAGCCAAAAATCAATATTACATATCCAATATTTTTACTTTTAGCGTCGATTGGTATACTTACAAGCTGAATTTCATAAAATATTCCCCCAAAACCCATTGAACTAATTATATGTTCAACCCCTATCTTTGCCGACCTAAAAAATAAAACATAAGTTATGCAACTGAAAGGCTTAGTGCGATTTTTTGCCATTCTACTGATTCTAATCTGCTTGTACCAATTGTCTTTTACCTATTTCGTACGTAGTTACGAGAAAGATATGGAAGTAAAAGCCAAAAGCTGGGTAGATAGAAACTTTCCAACAGCAACAAAGGAAGCTAAAGATGAACTGAAAGAAGTTCGTTTAAGAAGAATTTTAGACAGTACAAAAACAACCCCTATTGGTTGGTATGGTACAGCCTACAGCGATGCTAAAGACAAGGAATTAGCCTTGGGTCTGGATTTACAAGGTGGTATGAGCGTTACCATGGAAGTAAGTATGGACGCTTTAATTCGTTCTTTGGCAGACTTCACTAAAGATGCTGCTTTTAACAAAGCTTTAGATGCTGCTGTAGCTAGCAAAGCCAATAGCAGTGCCGATTTAGTGGGTTTGTTTATTGAAGAATATAAGAAAGCCGGAGGTAATAATTTAGCTAACTTTTTCATTAATAAAAGTACTGGCAAAATTAAATTCTCTTCTAGCGAAACAGAAGTTGCAAATTATTTAAGAGATAAGTCTTTAGACGCTTTTAAAAATACTACTAATATTATTCGTAATCGTATCGATAAGTTTGGGGTTGCTTCTCCAAGCATTAATCCAGACGAAAAGAAAGGCATTATCAATATTGAATTAGCTGGTGTTAAAGAGCCAGAGCGTGTTCGTAATATCCTTCAATCTACTGCAAATCTTCAGTTCTTTGAAGCATACAGAGTACCAGATTTAGTAGAGCAAATTAAAGCTGCTGATAAAGCATTAGAGAATTATTTAGCCGGTGTTACCGTTGATACTTCACATAATGGAGATACAACTCAGAAAACTGCTACAGTTGCTAAAAAAGTAGATAGTACTAAATTAAATCCATTGGTAATTCTTTGTAATGGATTCTCTCAACCACAACAAGAAAAAGATGGTTCTCAAAAATGGCCACCAAATCTTGCTGTTATATCTTTAAATGATACTGCTAAATTAAATGGCTATTTAAACTTAGAAGTTGTAAGAAGCAAGTTTCCTGCACTATTGAACTTTGTTTACGGAAAAACACAAAAAGGAAAAGATAAAGGCGGAAAAGATTTAGAGTTTATTTCTTTATATGCTTTAAAAACATTAGATAATGGTCAGGCAGAATTAGAGGGTGATCATATCGTTGGAGCCCGACCAAATTATGGTCAAAGTGGCGATGTTGTTGTTGATATGGAAATGGATGCCGTAGGTACTTCTATCTGGGGTAAAATGACAACAAGAAATGTAGGAAAACCAATTGCAATTGTATTAGATAATACTGTGTATTCTGCACCAAATATTATCAACCCAATTACAGAAGGTCGTTCTCAGATTATGGGTAATTTCACTGTTGCTGAAGCTACAGATTTATCTCAAATATTAGAGAGTGGTAAACTACCTGCTCCTGCTAAAATTGTACAACAACAATTAGTAGGACCAACTCTAGGTGCTGCTGCTGTGAGTGGTGGTGCTATGAGTTTTGCCATTGCATTTGCTGTGATCTTTATTTTAATGTTGCTGTATTACAATACTGCAGGTTGGATTGCTAACATTGCCTTAATATTAAACTTATTGTTTACTATTGGTGTATTGGCTTCATTAGGATTTACTTTAACTGCTGCAGGTATTGCTGGTTTAGTATTAACTATTGGTATGGCTGTAGATACGAACGTAATTATTTTTGAGCGTATCAAAGAAGAATTAACAATGGGTAAAAGCTATAGCATGGCTGTGAACGATGGTTATAAACGTTCGTTGGCTCCTGTACTAGATGCTCACGTTACAAGTTTCTTAACTGCTGCAATCTTATTTATTTTTGGTTTAGGTCCTGTATTAGGTTTTGCTACTACGCAAATGTTGGGTATTGCATTGAGCTTATTCTGCGGTATCTTGGTTTCAAGATTAATTACAGATTTGTATGCTGATGAAAAGAAAGCACGTCATTTTGAATATTTCACAGCAATCTCAAAAAGAATATTTAAACACGCTTCTTATAAGTTTATTGAATACAGAAAAGTGGCTTATGGGATTTCTGTAATTGTATTAGTTTTAGGTGTAGGTTCTTTCTTCCATGGATTTGATCAAGGTGTTGAATTCGCAGGTGGTAGAAGTTATACTGTGAAATTTGAGAGCAAAGTAACTCCAGATGCAGTAAGAGACGATTTAAAAGCTGCTTTCAATGGCGAAGCTCCAATTATTAAAACAATTGGTACCGATGGTAAAAAATTAAATATTACTACTGCATATAAAATTAAAGAAGCAGGCAATAAAGTTGATGAACAAGTAGAGCAGGTATTATATACCGGTTTGGCAAAACATATTCCTGCCGGAACAAGCTTTGCTAAATTCTCTACCGACTTTAAAGAAAGTTCTCAAACAGTTTTACCTAGTATTTCTGCTGATTTAAAAGCTGGTGCATTTAAAGCTGGTATTATTGCTATTATCATTATTTGTTTCTACATCTTTATTCGTTTTAGAGATTGGAGATACAGCGTTGGTACTATCGTAGCATTGTTGCACGACGTATTTGTAACATTAGCGGTGTTCTCTTTCTGCAGAACAATTGTTCCTTTCCCATTAGAAATTGACCAGCACTTTATTGCAGCGGTGTTAACAGTAATTGGTTTCTCGATGAACGATACGGTAATTGTTTATGATAGAATTCGTGAAGACTCGCGTTTATATCCATCAATGGCTAAAGGCGATATCATCAATAAAGCGATTAACCAAACATTAAGCAGAACGATTATGACATCTTTAACTGTATTCTTAACCATCCTAATATTATTCTTATTTGGTGGTGAGGTTACTAAAGGATTTGCATTTGCAATGTTAGTGGGTGTTATCACTGGTACTTACTCATCAATATTTGTAGCTGCTCCTATATTGGTTGATTTTGCTAAAGACAAACCATTAGGAAAAGGTACAGCCACAGACAAAGCATAGTCTTTTTCTAAAAATATATAAAAAGCCCTGCATTTATTGCGGGGCTTTTTGTTTGATCAATCTATTTATATCTTAAATATTTAGGTATATGTATTTTTTATAACCACATAAGAAACATAAGTGCACATAAGGCAATGCAATCAGTACTTATGTTGTCTTTTATGCCTTTTGTGGTAGAATTATTATTATTGCATAACCTCATTTGCTTAAGTATACAGCGACTTTATAGAATTAATAAAACATTAATTTGGATTTTAAGCCCATCAACCCATACATTTGCAACGGAAATAAAGAAAGTGAAGAAGGGAACGATAACCGTTCCCTTCTCTATTTTTTATAACTTAACAATAATGGAATCACCTGTAGAACAAATACAAAATTTATTGAATGATATTTTAGCTGATGAGGCTGAAATATTTTGTGTTAATCTGAAGATTAAACCTACAAACAATATCAAAATATTTCTCGACGGAGATAATGGAATTACTATAGAGAAGTGTGTGCAGGTGAATAGAAAATTGTATAAAGCTCTTGAAGAAATGGGATTATATCCCGAGGGAGATTTTAGTTTAGAAATATCCAGTCCGGGTATCGATGAACCATTAAAATTAATTCGCCAATACAAAAAAAATGTTGGAAGGTTTTTAGAAATTGTTTTTAATGATGATAGTGTAAAAGAAGGAAAACTGGTTACAGCCACAGATACAGATATTATCATTGAAACTACCGAAGGCAAAGGGAAAAAAGCAATTACACAACAAGTGCTGATTCCTTTAGAGAATATAAAAAAAGCAACAGTTCAAGTTAAATTTTAAAATAATTTTCATTAACAAAATAATAAATCGTAAATAAAAAATGGTATGGCAAGTATTAATTTAATAGACGCGTTTCAAGAGTTTAAAGATGCTGAAAACATTGATAGACCTACGATGATGAAAGTGGTTGAAGATGTGTTTAAAACATTGCTTCGCAAAAAATATGGCACCGATGAAAATTTTGATGTAATTGTAAATGCTGAGAAAGGTGATTTGGAGATTTTTCATAAAAGAGAAATCAGAGAAGATAATGATGTTGATAATCC
>CANGOT010000194.1 GCA_947455425.1 Chitinophagaceae bacterium
CGTATAATAGAATTGAAGCCAAAAGGAGACTGCTGCAAAAAGATAAATCGCTACTGAATATAAAAGATTTGGGAGCAGGTTCAAAAACACTTCCTTTTAAACAAAGAACTGTGTCGAGCATTGCTAATTCTTCATTAAAGCAAAAAAAATTCGGACAACTTTTATTCAGAATGGTTGATTACTATCAGCCCAAGACTATTTTGGAATTAGGCACATCTTTAGGTATCACTAGTTCTTATTTAGCAGCCGCAAAACCTGATGCAAAAGTTATAACACTTGAAGGTGCAAGTGAAGTTGCAAACATTGCTAGTAAAGGGTTTAAAGAACTTGAATTAATGAATATTCAATTGGTTGAAGGCAATTTTGATGACACACTTGCTACTGTAATTGAAGAGTTAAGTGCTATCGATTTTTCTTTTATTGACGGTAATCATCGGTATGAGCCAACTGTAAATTATTTTAATAAAATTTTATCTGCATCACATACTAGTTCTATCATTATTTTAGATGATATCCATTGGAGTGAAGAAATGGAAGATGCCTGGGTATATGCTAAGAACCATGAAGCCGTTACAGCAACGATTGATTTGTTCTATATCGGGATTGTTTTGTTAAATAAGGATTTTAAAGCCAAACAACACTTTAAAGTGAGGTTTTAAAAGTCTTTTTCTATAAAAAATTTGTTTTTCTCTTTTAATTTTTCGTCTTCGTATAATTCAAAATAGAACCAACCTTCATGAAGAAAATTTGATTTTTCTAGCATCAATTTATCTTGCTTTAATTGTTTTATTCTAAATATTTCTAAATTCTTATCGTCATAAAAAATAATTTTATAATGATGATTTTTTAAATTAGGTAATATCACATTTACATAACCTTTTGTATTTGTGAAAATAGTTGAGGATGGTTTCCACAGTGATTTTGGAACAAATGGTTTCCAAATTACAATATCGTTTTCTAATAGGTTTAAAGTGTCTTTTGTTTTAGTAGTAATAGAATCTTTAAATCTTAAATATTTTGATTCTTCAATTACTAAATATGCCGAATCAATAGTTCTTTTATAAATGCTAACCATTCTTTTTTTTGCTGTTGTTTCTATTGGAAGAGGAGGAATTGTAACTAAATTTAAATCTATTACTTGTCCATTAAATGATATTGAAGAATCTTTTTTTTGAGAGGTATTAGTTTGCTGGTATATGGATGAATCTGTTTTTGCTTGCTTTGATTTTGTAAAAAAGTATCTCCCATCTTCCAGCACATAGAAAATTCTGTAAAACGTTTTTACTTGTTTTAAATAATTTTTATCAATAAACCCATTTTGAGGTAATTCGGGCGAGAGTGATGAAAATGCAGTTGAAAAAAACTTGGTGCTATCATACGATTTTTGAACTGAGATTTGTACACAATTAGAATATGGGTTTGTCCAACTGATTCTAACCTTATCAGCACTTAAAATATTTGCAGTAAACTTCGGTAAAGTGTCTTGTGCAAAGGGTTTGGTGCAAATTAAAATTATTAAAATTGAAACAAATTTATTCATTGGTAGCAAATATAATTGTTGCAAAGTATCAGAACAATAATGTTCCTTTGGGTAAAGATAAATTTCCTTGCAATCCACCACTATGAATAATTAATATTTTACTGTCTGCACCAAAATAATCTGTTTCAATTAAATCTTTTGTAGCAAAAAAAAGTTTAGCTGTATAAACTATATCGGTTGGTAATTGTTCTGTTTGCCATAATGTATTCATCCAACTTATTAAATCTTTTGGGTGTTTTCCATAACCTCCAAAATGATAATTATTCATCACAGTGAACTCCTTTTTAGTATTACAGATATTATTAATGTCTTCAACGATATTCTCATATCCTTTTAAGGCATTTATACCAATAATTGCTTGATGTGCCTGAGCTGCGTTTATAATTCCTGCCAACATAGTGCCTGTACCACAAGCACAAATAATATGGGTATAAGATGTGGTGTCTACTGTTTTTAAAATACTGGCAGCACCTGTAGCACCGAGCTTTCCATAACCACCCTCTGAAATGATGTAATGCTTATCATTACTCATTTTGGAAGCGATTTCATTTTTGTATTTATATGCTTCTCTGCTCACAAAATGCAATTCCATTTCGTATTGTTTTGCTTGTTGTAGTGTGTGAGATAGGGTAGGGGCTTTTTCTCCTCTGATAATACCAATACTTTTTAAATTAAATTCCTTGCATGCAAATGCAGTAGCAATTATATGATTAGAATAAGCACCACCAAAAGTTACTATGGTTGTGTAGTTTTTTGTAATGGCATCTTGTATGTAGTATTGTAATTTATACCATTTATTACCAGATACAATTGGATGAATAGTGTCCAATCTTAACACATCAACATTAATATTATTTCTATTAAAAGATTTTAAATGTTGAATATGGGGTTGTTGAAACATCATTGTTTATATTACAGATACATTAAACTACAGCCACGTAGATCACTATTATCAAGCCTTCCATAAATTTTAAAACTGCCATCTTCAAATATTTCGCCCACATCATCTGTTGCAATAAAAGAGCAACTATAAATATTTGCTAAATCAATTACATTTATAACACCTTTACCTATGTGCTTTATTAAAAAAGGATCCTCCTCATCTCTCACTAAAACTTTCATCCATGGTGGGCAAATATGGTTGTTGTTATTTGTAGCATAAGCTTGCGATAAAAGTTCTGTCATTCCATATTCGCTATGCACTTCATTAATACTCAATTGTTGTTTTAGTAAATCATGTACCTCTTCTTTAGTCATTTCTCTTTTTCTACCTTTCATACCGCCAGTTTCCATCACAATTGTGTGTTGTAGTTTCATGGGGAATGTTTTTGCAAAATCAATCAGGGCAAAGGTTACACCAATTAAAAGTGTTTTTTGTTTTAATGATTCTAAATGTTGTAATGTTGTTGCAAGAGATTCGAATTCTTTTAAATAAAACCCACTGTTCGGATGTCTGCTTTGTTTTATTAATTCATCAACCATAAAGACTAAAGATGAATTATTGCGTTCTAGGTAGGATGGTAGTAAACCTATAATGCACCAATCTTTGATGTCTCCATATGTAAGTTCAAAAGCTTTGATAAAGCTCTGTTTGTAAACCTCGATATTTTTTATGAGATGTTTACTATTGATGGTTTGTGTAGTACCACTACTTTCAAAAACTTGTTCCTCAATAAAATCTGTAGTTTTAATATTATGTGTTTTAAAAAAAGAAATAGGTAGAAATGGAATATTGAATATAGAATGTTGAATACTTGTAACATTATTGATGAATCTCAGTTTGCACCATTGTTGGTATACAGCATTGTTTTTATATTGAAAATCAAATACACTTTCAATCACTGATTGCAGGCTATTCTTGTTGATTTTAAAAATACTTTCTATTAATTTTGTTGTATCCAAAGCTTGTTCTTAATTAGTAATTATATTTGAACTATGAAAAATTTATTTGCAAAAGTATTGACTGCATCTGCATTTTGTTTACTTGTTTTTGGATGTAAGAAAAATGCTGGTAGTGGAAGGTTGTATTTAAGTTTAAAGAGTGTTAATGGAAAAGTATTTAATAATTTAGACCCTGTTGTCTTTACATTTGAATTTAGTCATCCCAAAAGCGAAGATGTTAGTGACAAATTACTTGTTAAAAGAAAATTTGTCAACTGTACCAATTCTCCAACGTTTGATACAATTAATATTCCTGAATTTACTTCTACAGCAGATGTTTTGGGCTCTTTAGAGTTTGCGTTTAGAAATGGAGATGCATCAGCAGCAGCTAATCCTTGTCTTGAAACAAGTGGATATAAAACAGATTCTCTAACGTATACATTTTGGCTGCAAGATAAAGATGGTAATAAATCAGATTCTGTTGTATCACCACGAATAACCCTTAAGAAATAATTTCAATTAAATGAAGTCTTTTTTCTTTGGGAATTATTTCTATGGAGTTTGTGTAGTAGCATTATCTATAGAAGCCACAAGGCAGCAACAAATTGCTTTTGCTCCCATTGTTTACTATCTTTTTATTTTTTGTGCCACTGTAGTTTTTTATACCAAAGCTTATATTTCAGAAACAATAAATGTAGCACCCAATAAACGATCTGTATGGTATGTAAATAACAAAAAAAGTGTGTTTACATCTCAGGTTTTATTAACCGTTTTAGCAGTTGTTTTTGGATTGCTGTTATTACCCAATATTATTGGTGGGATAAAAAATATGGATGCAAAGGGCTTACTTTATGTTAGTATAGTTCCAATAGTTGGCTTCTTTTATTATGGGTTTACAAACAAATTAAGTTTGCGAAACACCCATTGGTTAAAACCGTTTGTTATTGGCTTTGTATGGGCAGGTTTGGTAACTTTATTTCCCTTATTCTATACACAACTCCAATTAGGCAAGGCTATTAGTGTAACATCAATAAGCCTATTTTTATTTATTAAGAACTTAATGTTCATTGCAGTGCTTTGTATTATGTTTGATATTAAAGATTATGCAACTGACTACAATCAACAACTCAAAACATTTGTTGTTAGTTACGGTTTGAGAAAAACTATTTTCAATATTCTTTTCCCCCTTATCATCATTGGGTTTGCTAGTTTTTTAGTTGTTACTACCTCAAAACATTTTTCTTTATTTAGAATAGGGTTAAATGCAATTCCTTTTTTACTTGTCTTATTAGTTGCATATAGTATGCACCAACGAAAGTCAATATTTTATTATTTAGTAATAATTGATGGACTTATGTTGGCAAAAGCAATTTTTGGTTGTTTAGGAATGATTGATTTTAGTTAAAAGAATAATCTAACGAGTAATCTTAAATATAGTTTCTAAAGCACTTTTACTACAGTGTAACTGGTCATAAAATTGGGACCTGTTTATGTTAGCATCGGTTGGATTAAAAGTTCCGATTAATTTAATATTTTCAGCTTGAGCAAGTTGATTAATTTGAGTATTTATTCTACCGAAAGGATGGTATTTAATTTCGAATTTCTTATAACAATCTGGTTGAAATGGAGTGTTTACAAGATAAACTTCTACATGCTGCTTTTTTAAATACTGTATCAATTTTTGTAATACGATTAATTTGTTCGTATCAATTTCGGGAACAATACTTTTTGAAACATAGATGTCTGCATCTGCAATGGCTTTAGTAGTATCAGGATGCGTGTATGAACTTGGATAGGTGAGTGAACAGTCACTCATTCTGCCAAATTTTTTTGGAATTTTGGTTTCAACATCTATAATCTTTTTTTGAAACACCAGACCAAATGAACCCACAGATTTTTGAAAGTA
>CANGOT010000195.1 GCA_947455425.1 Chitinophagaceae bacterium
AGCAATAAATCATCTCTACGAGTAGAAGATCCAACCAAATCAATTGCTGGATAAATACGTTTGTTTCCAAGACGTCTATCAAGCACTAATTCCATATTACCAGTTCCTTTAAATTCTTCAAAAATAACTTCATCCATTTTACTACCGGTTTCTATAAGTGCTGTTGCCAAAATAGTTAAGCTTCCGCCAAACTCTATTTTACGAGCAGCCCCAAAAAACTGTTTCGGTTTTTGCATTGCATTGGCCTCAACACCACCACTTAACACTTTACCACTGCTTGGAGCAACTGTATTATGAGCACGAGCTAAACGAGTAATACTATCCAATAGAATAACCACATCGTGACCACACTCTACTAAACGTTTTGCTTTTTGTAATGCTATGTTACTTACTCTTACGTGTTTTTCTGCAGGTTCATCAAATGTACTTGCCAATACTTCTGCTCTTACGCTACGTTCCATATCGGTAACTTCCTCAGGTCTTTCATCTATTAATACAACCATTAAATAGCACTCAGGATGGTTCGCTGCAATTGCATTCGCAACTTCTTTAAGTAACATTGTTTTACCAACTTTGGGTTGGGCAACTATTAATCCACGCTGACCTTTACCAATTGGCGTAAACAAGTCCATTATACGGGTACTATAATTGTTAGAAGTAGTGAACAAATTCAACTTTTCAAATGGAAATAATGGGGTTAAATAATCGAATGGAACTCGATCCCTAACATCATCTGGTTTTTTGCCATTTATAGTATCAACCTTCAATAAAGCAAAATATTTTTCACCTTCTTTCGGTGGGCGAACAGAGCCAGCAACTGTATCACCTGTTTTTAAACCAAATAATTTTATTTGAGATGGAGATACGTAGATATCATCTGGAGAACTTAAATAATTATAATCAGATGAGCGTAAAAAACCATAACCATCTGGCATCATTTCTAATACACCTTCACTGGCAATAATTCCCTCGAATTCAATATTAAAAGCAGGTTGACGATTTCGTTGAGGATAGTTTGGTGTTCGCAAAGGTTTCTCTTGCTGAGTTTGTTGTTCATCTTCTTCCTCTATTTCACCTTCTTGTGTATTTGTAATATTATCTTCTGGATCTTCGGTCGCTGCTAATAAACTTGCTGCAAGATTTTTAATATTATCATCCTCAAAAATTGAAGTATCGTTATTAATATTTTCAGAGCTATTTACTTCAGGTATTGCAGTTACTTTGGCAACTACATTTTCCTTAGGCTTTCTTTTTCTTTTTTCTTCTTTGACTTCTACTTCTACTTTATCCTCACTTATTACTACAGCTTCTTCTGTTGCATTGTCGTTAGTAGTAGCTTTTGGAGTCAAAGGTTTTCTTATTCGAGTTTTTTTTATGGGAGCGTTAGTTTCATCAGACTTAGAAACTGCTTGTTTGTCAAGTATTTTGTAAATTAAATCTTGTTTTTCAAGACCTTTAGCATCGTTGATTTTTAATTGTTGTGCCAAGTCGAATAACTCTGCCATAAGCATATCATTTAATTGAAGAATGTCGAACATAAATTATTTTAAATAAAGAGAAATCTTGTAAAAAATAGGGCAAAAAACTTTGTGATAAATGAAACTAGAGATTAGAAAACCGACTTGTCTATAGGGATAATTTCTGAGGCCAATCAGTTCATTTGTGCTGCAATATTAATGTAGATTTAATAAAAGTATATTTTTTTTTGTTGATTTATATGAATTTATTTCATAATTACTTAAAAATAATTAAAAGATAGGAGCCTTCTTATGTTTTGCGTTAATCTTAATTAATAAAAAACTTAATTCAATTGCGATATTTTGCAATTACCTAATAGGAGCTAAGTAAAGCATGTTGTGATATTAACTAGTCTTTTTACAAATTTATATCTAACTTAATGTCGACAGGAGTTTTTGAGAAATGAGAAAAATCCAAACATCTTAATTCACTAGTTCAATTGTGCATTACAATAAACTTTGTAACCTGTAAATAGAAAACCTTGTTAAGCTATTTTGTAGGGACACTTAATATAGTTTCAGCCATATCACACCATATTTAAGATTTAATCTCTAACAAATATTACAACCGATACATTTGCACAAAAAAAGTATGACACAAGAGCAAATAAAAGATATGAGAAGCCGTGTGGTGGTTTTGAGGAGGTTTCTTTGACTACGATAACCGAAAACAAAAAATAGAACAAGATAAAGCCATTTCGCTTTCGCCTGGTTTTTGGGATGATAATGCCCGTGCTACAGCCATTTTAAAAGAGATTAAAGTTGATGAATATTGGATAAAAATGTTCAGCGAAGTTGAAGCTGCTGTTGAAGATTTTGCTGTACTATTCGACTTTTGGAAAGCTGGTGATGCCACTGAGGAAGAAACTATTGAAGCACATAAAATTGCTATACAAGCCATAGAAGATTCAGAGTTTAAAAGCACCCTCAATAAACCCGAAGACGAACTGCCAGCCGTTGTGCAAATAAATCCAGGTGCAGGAGGAACAGAAAGCCAGGACTGGGCTGCAATGCTATTGAGAATGTATAAAATGTATGGCGATAAACAAGGCTGGAAGGTTACAGAATTAGATTTTCAGGATGGTGAAGAAGCAGGTATTAAATCTGCCACACTTCAATTCGACGGCAACTTTGCCTATGGCTTTTTAAAGGCAGAAAGTGGAGTGCACCGGCTAGTTCGCATTTCTCCCTTCGATTCCAATGCTCGCAGACATACATCTTTTGCTAGTGTATTTGTTTATCCCTTAATAGATGATACCATTGAAATAGAAGTAAACCCGGCAGATATTGAATGGGCATTTTACAGAAGTGGGGGCAGCGGGGGACAAAATGTAAATAAAGTAGAAACGGCTGTTAGATTAAAACACGCACCCAGTGGAATAATTGTTGAATGTCAACAAGCAAGAACACAAGGAGAAAATAGAGAATTAGCAATGAAAATGCTAAAAAGCAGGTTGTATGAAGAGGAGTTGCGAAAAAGAGAAGCAGCCATAAATGCAACCAACGCAGGCAAGAAAAAGATAGAATGGGGAAGTCAAATAAGAAGTTATGTTTTGCATCCCTACAAGATGATTAAAGATCATAGAACAGATTATGAAGTAGGTAATGTGCAACCAATCCTAGATGGAGAGATAGATGGGTTTATAAAAGCGTATTTAATGAGTTTAAAAGAAGAAGAGTAAAATCTAGAATAAGAAAGAAGCCCTTGATAGTATCTAGCTATCAAGGGCTTCTAGCATTAAGTTTATTAACAATTTTACTAATTTACTGTTCTGCCACTTAATGTCTTTTCTTCAACTTTATAATTCTTCAAAAACTTACTTTTAATGAGAATGCTAGCTTCTGAACCTTCTCGTAAAATTCTATATTGCTTACCTTCATAAGTAACTATACCTTCTTCACCAATCCAGTTATTTGCTAGTACCCTGTATGGATCGTTGGCTCCAGCAAACTTAGTTTTACCAAAGGTTACAAAGTTAGCATCAGCTGCCTCAAATGACACACCAATAATATCTTTTTTTTGAAGTACACAAACACCTGGTGTATTCTTTTTTAAAGTAACAATATTGATGGTTCTGCCGTTTTCGATGATAACTTTACCTGATGTTATTTTGGTTTCACCTGTTTCTAATTCACGCTTTAAAACAATATCTCTATCTATATAAAATTGCACTTTAGTAAGACTTTGATTGCCCCTTTCAATAGCATTTCTTATTGATGGAGTAAAGTATGTTTTAGAACTACTGCAAGCTGCCATTGTAAGCACAGACATAAATAAAACTATTTTTTTCATTATTTTATTTTAAGATAATTATATAATAAGAAATGGTACATTGATTAATGTCTTCCAGAACGGCCACCACCTTCATTGCTTTTTCCGCCTCCACTATTGCCTTTAAAACCTCCAGTATTACCTCTTGTTCCGCCATTGTTAGAGTTGTTATTACTACGAATATCATTGCTTCTAATATTTTGAAAACTTTGTGCATGATCCTGGCCTCGATCAATTCTATGCTGTTTTTGCTCTAAGTTTTGAGATATTTTTGGAGGTTGATTGGTAACAGGTGTCCATTGATGATTGTTATGTTGTTGCCATTGACCATTATCATCCTTTTTAAAAATATTACCATCTCGATCTGTTAACACTTTATTTGTCCCATAATTGTGATGCATTTGTGAAGGAGGAGCTTTAATACCTCCAGTAGCAATATGATTATTGTTGTAACCATTATTTCTGATGCCACCATTACCAATTGGATTATTAGAATGATTATTAAAATGATTGTTGGTAGTGGTTACGTCTTTTCTAAAATTATATATATTGCTTGTATAATTCTTGTTGAAAGAATTAACATTCCTTCCGTTTAAACCTACTTTATTATAATTTGCATATCTACCATAAAGACCATGTTCCGCAAAACCTCTATGCCAACCAAATGGAGGGTGATAGCAAGAAGGTCCCCACCAGCCTCCATAATAACCACGATTCCAATAGCTTCGACCAAATCCCATATTAAACCAACCAAAACCATAATCATACCCAATGCTCCATCCCAACCAAGGATTATATCGCATACCAAACCCCCAAGTATGAACACGTGGATAATAATAAGCACCCCGCCAAGGATTGTAATAGTAGCCTGTTCCATAAACTACTCTTCCACCATAAATGTAGTTGTTTAGATATCCTGAAGTATAACCCATATAAACATATCGAGGATTTACCTCATATATATAAACATATTTTACTTGATACAGTTGGTTAGAAGGAGGAATTAGATCAACTTCCTCTGGACGTTGTGTGCAAACCTCCCAAGGACCGTTAGCACTAAATGATTGAAACCAAACACCATTTTCAACACAATAAAACATCCCACGATATTTAAGAATTGAGCTATTAGTATTAGTCGCATATTCCATAGAAGTTCCCTCAATTTCTTTAAACTGTGGTTGTCCGTCATAGGTAACATTTGCTTTAGCATTTGCTCTGTCAACTTTGGCAATTTGTGGTATTTGAGCATCGATTATAGCTTCTCTAGCTGCATCGCTTCCCGGCACACTTGCTAAAACATTATCTTTGGGAGAGCCTTCTGGAATGGCTGCAAAATCTTTTGGTAAAGAACTAGCTTCAATATATTGCCAATTTTGATTTAAGCCAGCTGCTTTATACCATCTACCTGATAACAACAGATAATATTGTTGATCATTATTATTAAAAAACAAATCATTAGAACTATTCTTTACATATGACAAACTAGTTCCGTCAATTTTTGCTAATTCAATATTGCCGTTTGTTTGCACTAACTC
>CANGOT010000196.1 GCA_947455425.1 Chitinophagaceae bacterium
TATTTAAGTGGTAATGTGGCAACAACTTTTTTGTCTTCCACTAGTTCAAGTAAGTCAACGTGAATTAAGCTGTCGGTAACTTTATCAAATTGCAAATCTTTCAAAATGCATTTGTAAGTTTTTCCGCCAACTTTAACTTCTGCTAACTGAAACTCTGACGTATAAACTAAAGGCTTAAAAGCTTTAGCTGTTGCAGTAAAATTAACTTCGGTTGCACCTCCGTAAATTACAGCGGGCACTGATTCTTGAGAGCGTATTTGGCGGGTGGCTTTTTTGCCAAATTCGGTCCTCAATTGTCCTTCGATTGTAACTGATTTCATTTATATATTTTTTTGGACGGCAAATGTAGGGTAATCTACTGTTTCAATATGTATTTTGTTTGATTGTAGTGCAACAAATTTTTATATTAAATAAATCTGTTGCATTCTAAAATAAAGTGTAGCAGTTGTATTATGTAACTTTTTAAAAGAATATTGATTTAAAATTGACTTCTTTTTTTAAAGTACCCTGCACGTTCCTTGTTTAAAACCACACGTTCCTTGTTAAAACTGCACGTTCCTCAATTTGCTCTAGATTCAAACAGCGTAGGATTTTATCTTGCACCCAGTTGATTAACCAAAACTAACTTCACAGTTGGCTAAATTTCTTTAATTCGGTTTAAAGTTTAGTTTAACAGATTGGGTGTTAAGTTACCTGGCAGGCAAAACTTATCGTTTGTGGGAGAACATGAGTGAGCTTGTTGGGTAACTTTTTTTGTGGAGTGAATTAGAGTCTAATTTAATATTTACTTAGTTTGTAAAATTGGGGTTTTTATTATGAATAAGAATGTTAATAGATCATTTTTCTTTAGGAAGTCTTTAAATATGCCTGCAAATTCTTAACATACTCTTCAAAAGCATCTATGCCTTTTTTTGTGATTTTGCAAGTAGTGAGTGGGTAATTGTCTTTGAACTTTTTATTTACATCAATATACCCTGCATCTTTTAGTTTATTTATTTGCACACTTAGATTGCCAGCTGTTGAATTTGTTTTTTCGCGGATAAAAGTAAACTCAGCTTCTTTTACGCCAATTAACAAACTCATTACCGCCAACCTTAGTTGTGAATGTAATATGGGATCTAAATCTTTAAACATTAGATACCTTACTTTTTAAATATTTTCTTTGAAGAATAATACCTGGAATAAGCCAGCAACTAATAGCAGCTATGGCACCACAAAGCATATCATACTTAGTTTCAGTGAAGCAAGAAACAAAAAACATTACATAGCAAATAATTGCCCCAACAATCATAGGTTTATACTTTTTAACCACACCAGTAACAAGTGTTGGCAGGGTATAAAGAATTAAAAAAAGAGAGAACCCACTTGGTATAAAATAATGAAAAGGTTTAGTTGCACCAAGAGCTTCTTTGTTACGTTCAAGTAGTTCGATACCCTCATTAACTAATAGTTTATCGGTAACAGCGGGCACTACATTTAGATAAAATATTAAACAAAAGATACTAATGCCATATACCATCCAAATAGTATCTATGGCCTCGTCTTCATATTTTTTTACCTTAATTGTTTTATCCTCGTTTCTTGAAATAATAATTTGTGGTATAATGGCAAACATTACCAAGAACCAAATATCTACAGGTAAATTAAACTGAAATTGTATTTGCAGAAATGATATAAGTGAAGCAATAGTAACAACTGTTCCCCACAACAAAGAACTGATGCCTCTGTCGTGATAGCTTGTCTTAGCCTTTTGTATCATTGAATGAATGATTTCCAGGCTTTCCTGTTCGGTTATTGGTGTAGCATCTTTCATGTGATTACTTTGTTTTATAAATAGAAGAAGGCATACAGCACAGTATCTAGTGTCTGTATGCCTTCTTGTAGTGATTTTATTTACAACTGTTTAATATTTCATCAACAACTTCCTTGCCCCAAACTGGGTGTAGGGGAGAAGCTGGTTTAAAATCAGCTAAAAGTTTTGCCGCTTTCTCTGCAATTGGTTTTGCCGTTTCGCAACCACCACCAAATTGTTCCGGAGTGTTTTTTAAAGAGTTTGCCTCTAAGATTACAGGTCGAGGATTAGTAGCATCGGCTTTTTTTGCAGACTCTAATTGAGCTTTTGCATCGGCACCATATTTCATCCAACGTGTCATTGGATCAACCATCATATGTGCATAACAGATAGTAGCTCTTACAACATATATTTCACTATTATTTTTGCTTAGTGCATCAGCTTTGTCTAAAAGTGCAGTTGCCTCGTCCGCAGCTTTATCTTTATCGGTTGCAGTAAATGCCATACGAGCTTTGATAAGTGCAGCATAATAATAAGGAAGCCATTGTGTTTTTTCTGCATCGGCAATACGTTCAAACTTAGCAGCAACTGCAGCTGTTTCTTCGGATGTTTTAGCTGCTTTCATTTGGTCTAAAGTCGCTGTCATTGCTGCAGTGAATTTTTCACTTTGACTGAATGCTGCAAAAAATGTGTTTACTAACACAAAAGAGAGAATGATTACTTTTTTCATACTAATTGCCCAGTGGGACTTGTTTTTATGGTTAAAGAAAAAGTTTATAAATTATTATTAATTGCATCCTGACTTCTATCAACTCCCCAACTTATAAAGCAGCCAATAAAAAAGAACTGTGGTGCAGGAGGAGTAATAGGTTGCTTAATATTTCCATTGTACGAATAATTATAACCAAACACCTGATTTTGGTTTAATACATTTGTAATACTAGCTACCCATACAATAAATGATTTTGCCTTGGGTTTGCCTAAATTAGGTAAGTAGTTCACACTAAAGCTTAAACTATTATAAGGGATTGTTGTACCTTGATCTTTAAGTTCGTATTTTGTTCCACCAGCGTATTGAAGATTATAATATGGACGACCTGTGGCATAACTATACGTTACATTGAAACCTGTTTTCCATTTCATTACAAAACGTTTGGCAACAAGGCTTGCAGTGTGATTGGCTGCAAATGTTGGTTGCAATTGCATTGGGTAGTTATTGTAATCTCTTTTGGTATCTAAGTATGAATAACTAAACCAGTAATCAACGTTTTTAAAAGTTTTCTTATCTCTCCAAAATAGTTCAATGCCCTGTGCATAACCATTGCCAGCATTTTTATAAGTTGGAAAAGTTTTTATTAAATCTTGATACTTCTTATAAAATGCTTCTACTCTAAAGCTATAATTATTGTTTATTTTAGAATAGTTTAGAATGTAGTGTGTTGCTTTCACATATCCTAAATTCTTTGATACAAATAGGTAATTGTTTTCCGGAGTTTGGTAGAAGTCACCATAAGCAACACTCATTTGTGCATCTTTACCTGTTTTATAAGCTAATGAAAGTCTGGGAGCTATGTTCCATTTATCTAACAAGGATGAATGCTCAAGCCTGGCACCAAGCTTTGCTGCTATATCGTTGGTTAAGTAAACATCTGTTTCTGCGAAGCCAGCATATAAGTTTTCATTCAATGATATGCTATAACTTTTGTATTTGCCTGTGTTGAATGTATGCCAGTACTCGTTACCAAAGCGTATGGTACTAATACCCTTTAGTCTTTTTTCGAACACAGCTTTTATTTGTGATACATTGGCAGTATTCTTTAAACTAAAATTGTTTGAATCAATATACCATAAACCAGCAGTTGTAAACTCGTTATTCTGGTTTTGAATTTGTGAAAAAATATCATTGTAGTTAGTGCTGTAACTGCCAGCCCAGTTCATTTTCCAGCCTTTGCCCAGATTTTCTTTCCAACTAATATTATTGTACCAATTGGTTCCGGTTAATCCAAACGCATTCTTTAATGTTGAGCTATCGATATTGGGTCTTCTAAGTCCTAGTTCTTGTTGATTAAAGCTAGTATAGAATTTTAGCATTCCTTTTTTGGTTTTAATTCTAAAGTTGGCTTCGCCACTATGAAAAGCAGGAACTGTAAAATAGTCGGGTTTTTGTTTAACAATTTGAAAGTAGGGATACACATTGGTATAGCCATAGTTTACACCATAAGACCACTTCTTCTTTTTACCTAATTGTTGCGTGCCAGCACCCACAAACACTGTTGAAATTGAGGCATCAATCTCTGAACGTTCAGGTAAATCAATGCTTTCTAAAATTACTGCCGATGATAATGCTTGTCCATATAAGGCAGAGTAGCCTCCAGTACTAAATACCGTTCCTTTAAATAGAAAAGGAGAGAAGCGTCCACGAGTGGCAATATCTTGTGCTCCTGCAAAAAATGGGTTGTTTACAAAAGTGCCATCAATGAATTGTTTTGTTTCGTAGCCTGCACCACCACGCACAAATAAACCTTCTTGCTCGCCTACTTGTTGAGCTCCGGGTAATGTTTTTAAAGCACCTGTAACATCGCCATTTGAACCTGCTGTAGTAACCACATCCAAGGAACTCATTACAGTTGCTGCACGTTTTTTATCTCCAGCTTCAAACGATCCAGCAGTAACTGTTACGGCTTTTAATTCGCTCACTTCTTCTTTCAACATAAAATTAAGAGCAATAGCATCGTTGGCTATAATGATGGGCTGTGTAACTGTTGTGTAGTCCAACAGTTTTGCTTCAATCACAAATTGTCCCTTCTCGGTTGTTTTAAATGAGTAGTTACCCAATGAATCACTCACAGTTCCATCATAGGAATCTTTTAATGAAATGCTTACCCCAGCTAGTTTACGTCCACGTTTATCTTTGGTGGTTCCGCTAATTTTTACTTGTGCCATTAACGAAACACTTAGTAATATGCAAGAAAGAAATAGTAATTGTTTTTTCATTTGCTATTGTGGTTGAGATTGCAAACATAAAGTGGTTTATAATATAAACCATATTGAATTATATTATTTTTTTAGAAGAATGCTTGCCATGTATTTAGATTTGCGATATGGAAAGAGTAAAACTAAATCTACCTGCAAGCTTCAACTTTGTTGCACAAATACCTATTCGAATTACTGATGTAAACTATGGTGGACACGTTGGCAACGATAGTTTGCTATCTATTATGCACGAAGCCAGACTACAGTTTTATAGACATTATGGTTACAGCGAGATTAACATTGAGGGCTATGGAACCATAATGGCAGATGTAGCCATAGAGTATAAAGCCGAAATGTTTTATGGTGATACTATTGAAGTATCGGTGGCAATTGATGGTATTTCACGAGTGGGCTTCGACCTGTTTTATTTAATAGAAAGAACCAACGGCTCCACCAAACAAATTGTTGCCAGGGCAAAAACAGGTATTTTATGCTTCGACTACACAGCCAAAAAA
>CANGOT010000197.1 GCA_947455425.1 Chitinophagaceae bacterium
AATACAAAAATGCAAACGTCATAAAGCCATTCCAACCTAATGCACCCACGTGAACGTGAGCTACTGTCCAATCGGTAAAGTGTGAAATAGCATTTACACTTTTTAAACTCAACAACGGACCTTCAAAAGTTGCCATACCATAGCAGGTAATACCAACTACCATAAATTTAAGAACAGGATCTTCTCTTACTTTATCCCAGGCACCACGTAGTGTAAATAATCCATTCAACATACCACCCCAGCTTGGTGCAATCAGCATGATACTAAATACCACACCTAAACTTTGAGCCCAATCTGGCAAAGCAGTATAAAGTAAATGGTGTGGACCAGCCCAGATATAAATAAATATCAACGCCCAAAAGTGAACAATCGATAAACGATAACTATATACAGGACGATTAGCTGCTTTCGGTAAGAAGTAATACATTAAACCTAAATATGGTGTTGTTAAAAAGAATGCAACAGCATTATGTCCATACCACCATTGTACCAAAGCATCTTGTACTCCTGCATACCAGCTATAGCTTTTTAAAGCAGAGAAAGGGATTTCGAAAGAGTTAACAATATGTAACATGGCAACTGTTACCCAGGTGGCTATAAAAAACCAGATAGCTACATAAATATGACTCTCTCTTCGTTTTATAATAGTACCAAACATATTAATACCAAACACAACCCACACTAGGGTGATAGCAATATCAATAGGCCATTCTAACTCTGCATACTCTTTACCAGTTGTATAACCTGTAAGTAATGTGGCAGCTGCAGCTACAATAATTAATTGCCATCCCCAAAAGTGAATTTTCCCCAGGGTATCGCTAAACATTCTTGTTTTACACAAACGTTGCAGGGAATAGTAAACCCCCATAAAAATACCATTGCCCACAAAAGCAAAAATCACTGCATTGGTGTGCACTGGTCTTACTCTACCAAATGTAGTTGGGGCAAAATTGAAGTTAGCACCTGGCAGGTATATTTGCACAGCTGCTAATAATCCAGCTAACATACCCACTATTGACCAGAGGATTGTTGCATAGGCAAACCACTTTACAATCTTGTTGTCGTAATAAAATTTCTCTAATTGCATATCGATTTTGTTTATAGTTTAAGATTTTGGTGTAGTTTTTTTAGGAGCATCATCGAATAGAATTCTGATGGAAGGAGAGACATCGTCTTCATACTGACCTGTTTTTACACTCCATATAAAACCCAGTAAAAACAAGGCTGCGATACTGATGCTAGCTATTAATAAAATGATGATAACACTCATAGACTTTCAAAACACAAAACTATTTTGAAGCAGAAAACCGTTTGATGACATAACGCAAGAGCTTATATGATTTTAGTCATATAAATAAAAAGCGTCCAAATTTGTAAATACAAACACCAGTAGTTTGCCGTTATTTTCGCTTTGAATTAAAAAAGTTTAAGAATGAATTTATTTAGTGATGAAACAACCAACCTGTTACCAAAAGATGGTGTGGTAAATTACTATGGCAAATTGCTATCTGCACAGATAGCAAATCATTACTTAAATTGTTTGTTAAACAACATTGATTGGAAAAATGATGAAGCCATTATTTATGGCAAGCTTATTACCACTAAAAGAAAAGTGGCCTGGTATGGCGATACCGCTTTTGAATATGAATACTCTAACGTTAAGAAAACTGCATTACTGTGGACAAAAGAATTACTTGAATTGAAAACTTTAGTTGAAGAAAAAACAAATGAAACTTTTAATTCTTGTTTGCTGAATTTATATCACAATGGCAGCGAAGGAATGGCCTGGCACAGTGATGCTGAAAAGGATTTAAAAAAAGATGGTGCTATTGCCTCTTTAAGTTTTGGAGCAGAACGTAAATTTGGATTTAAACACAAACAAGATAAAGAAACTATATATATACAATTAGAACACAGCAGTTTATTGTTAATGAAAGGCACCACACAAACACATTGGCTACACAGACTTCCACCAACAACAAAGATTCTAAAACCCAGAGTAAATCTAACTTTTAGAACTATTGTTGTATAGTTCACCAAAACTAATCGAGTCTTTTACTAATGGTATCATTAATCTTTTGATATAAATGATAAGGTTTATACGTTCTCCATTCAGGTATATCCATCAACTCTATAATTTGATGTAATTTTCTTTTTTTAAAGTCATGCTGTGTAGGTTCGGGCATATTTAAGGCAACTATCCATCCTTCTTCATCATTCACATTTTCATTCCATTCTTCATAATAATCTTTATCGCCACTATGAAAATTTAAAACATTTTCCGTTATGATAATAAACTTAGAAATACGATTATAGAGCAACTTATCTATAACGTCTCGTTTCAACGTCATGATATCATTTTCAATTGCATCATTCCATTCTCCAATAAGTTCCATCACACAAAAATTAAGTTCATAGTCAACATAAATTAATTTCATATAAAGTGTGTTACTACCAAACTCGTCCCACTGTGGATGAATGTAATAGTTATAAACAGTTTGACTAAACTCAAATTCGCTATGTGTAGCTCCATAAAAAGGAGAAAGTTTATCTTCTTCGGTGATGTAAATATGTCTCCAATTATAAAAAGGTTCAAGTGTGTGCATATGCAAATATGATAGTTATTGGGCAAAAAAAATCCTCTCGCATGCGAGAGGATTTAAAAGAAATATCTGGATTGAATTATTCCATTACAATACTGCTTGTATGAACAGTTTTGCCATTAGCATCAACTACTCTTAACATATAAATACCAGCACCTGTTGCAGTTGGCATAGCAACTTTTTCAGTAGAAGTAGCATTTACATTAACTGTTTTATTTAATACAGCTTTACCATTAATATCAGTTAAAACTAAAGTATAATTTCCAGCAGTAAGTTTGTTAAAATTAACAGTAAAGTTTTTGTTTAAAACCGGATTTGGGAAAACAGATACTTCACCTTTTGAAATAGTGTTTACGGTATTTACAACAGTATTTTTGTGTTGATAAACCAAGTTACCATTAGCTAAATCAGAAACGTTAAACATGTCTTTTCCACCTTTTATAACGGTAGCTTCTAATGTTGAAGGATTTACTTTAAAGTAGCTATCAGCATTGCTAGCACTACTTAAAACAATGTTTCCATCCTCATCAGCAGCAGCACCGTTTGTAGTAAATGTTGCAGGAAGGTTTTTAATAGCACCAATAAACTCTGCTTCCATTTTAGCAACATTAATTTTAAATACGTTGTTACGCATTGTAATTAAATAAAGGTTGCCATAAACGTCTCCAACGATATCTCCACCCCAACTTGTGCATTGGCTGTGAATGCTAACATCTTTATTTCTACGGCTATCCATCAAACCACCTAATTTAGTAACAGTTGGATTAGCACCTGTAGTAAAACTAATTAAATTGTTTCCGTCGTTTGTTAAAGCATAACCAATACCATCGCTACCAAAAGTCATACGTGTAATCACATTACTTTCATCGTAGTTTTTTGTACCAGTTGAAAAACGAGCATCGCTGTTTACACCAATAGAAAGTGTTCCAGCATTTGATGTGTTTAAATCAACAAATTTTAATTCGTTGCCATACATTTCAGAGAAATATAAACGGTTGGTAACTTTATCGTAAGCTGCAGCTGCAACACCACGACCTGTAATGAAACTATTGTTATCAATAGTGTTACCATTAATACCTCTTAGTTGTAATTCTTGTTGAGGCGTTTTGGTGTAAAGTGTTTTTGTAAATTCTCCTGTAGAAAAATCAATCTCACGGATAGCAGTCCATTGAAACTCACCTTTCTTTTCAGAAGTAATTGCAAAAGTTTTTGTTTGTGCAAATGATGACACTGATACTGTTGCTAGTGCCAACGCTGGAAGTAACAATCTTTTCATAAATGTAGAATTTTTTATTGTTTTAAAATATTGAGCTAAAGTAGTGATTATTTTTTTTGAACAAAATTTTTTTTGATGAAACAGAATAATTTATGAAAAATTTAACATTTCAAAAAAAATATCAAATCATTTTAATGAATTATATAACAAAATAGAAACGTTGAAACCTTGAATTTATTAGTTAATACGAAGTTTTTTAGGCAACAGGCATTAACCTTTTAACGGTTTCTAATAAATCTTTTGCCGAGAAGGGTTTTGTAACATAACCATTTGCCCCAAGCGATAAACCAAAATCAATATCTACCACATCGGCACGGGCAGAAAGAAAACAAAACGGAATGGCTTGTGTGGTTTCGTTTTCTCTTACATTTTTTAATACTTCAAAGCCATCCATTTCGGGCATCATGACATCGCATAAAATTAATTGTGGTTGATGTGTTGCCAATTGCTCCAAGCCTTCTTTACCATTAGATGCTTTAATACAGTTGTAGCCAGAGATTTGTAGAATAGTACAGATATTATTTAAGATAGATGTTTCATCTTCAATTACCAATACTAAATTATTATTCATTGTGCAAAGATGTTGTGATTGTTTGAAAAAATTATAAATCCTGCAAATATTGAAGTAATTATTTCAAAACAAATTGCGATTCTTTTTTTAGATATTGCTTTAGTAATGAATAAGGAATTACCGACCATTCTGGATAACTGCAACCTTGAATCGCGTGGGGAAACTCAGGACTTATATAAACACCATCGTACCTAAAAACAAAATTAAAAAAGTTCCACCTTTCATATTGATAATATCGACATTGGTCTTCAATTTTATCAATATCTATTTCTTTTTTATATAGTGATCTGAAAATTCTATATATACAATGTCCAATAGTATCTTCAATTGTAAAGTCATCTTTTGTATAAATTTTATCTGGTTCATCAACCAATAAAGAGTCTTCTTTATATTCTCGTTTTAAATCAAAACTACTATCATACAAATTAAAAACATCAGTGATTTTATCAATAGTGTTTCCAGTATGTAAATTAATATTTAGATAATTTGTGCTTGAGTTTGGATGCACACCACCACAATTATAATAAGAACCTGCATCAATACTTAAAAAATTTTCTGTTGCATAAACAGTATCTAAATGAAAATAATATTCACCTCTTTTTCTATCATTATTAGGGCAATCATAAAAAGCAATCACTTCGTTCATTTGAAATTCATGCAAAGTCCTATTCACTTTATTTAAAATGGCAGTATCGCTAATTCCAGCAACAACTCTAAACAATTTTACTCACTTGTATTTTCTTTGTACCATTCCAATGTTAGCTGATGAACCTTTGACACTGAATCTTTCTTTAACTTTATTTTACTTTTTCTTATAAAGGAATAATA
>CANGOT010000198.1 GCA_947455425.1 Chitinophagaceae bacterium
AATGACAATGTTTAAGAACTAATCTTATTAATAACTTGCACCAGCTATTCAGTAGATGCCATTTAAATCGTGGTTATAAAGTATATTATAAATCGCCTTGTTTTTTTTAAAAAAACAAACAAAAATGAACAAAAAAATTACACAAAACCTAAAAACAATATGCTTTTTAGCCATTTGTTTTGGTGTTATCTCTGCAAGTAACGCACAACGTGTTACTACAGTTTTGGCTGATATTTTTAATGGCACTAGTGGGGGCTCTCCAAGTCCGGGTAGAACAAATCAGTTTGTAAGAGTAGGTAACAAAATTATCTTCTCTGCATCTGACGGAACCACTACATCTAATTTAAGCTGGATGCACGGTTTGGAGTGTTTTGTATTAGATCTAAGTCAACCAGTTACCACAAATGGAGGTACATCTGCAATCCCTTGGTCTTTATCAACAAACCCTCAGCTAATTGATTTAAGACCAAACACAACAACTGTTCAGGGGAGTTCTCCTACTGAGTATGTGGCTGTTGGGAATAAAGTTTATTTTGTTGCTGGTACTGCTTTATATGGCACCAATGAACTTTATGAGTTAGATTTATCTAAATCATTGTCTTTAAATTCAGATTCAGTAAATACAAATAATACCAAAAGCTTATACAATGCTACAACAAATCCAAGATTAATAGATATTATACCGGGTGCCACAGCTGGTACACCAGCCAATTTGGTTGTTTATGGTAGCAAACTTTATTTTCATGCTACTACCACGGCAACTGGTAATGAAATGTTTGTTTTAAATACAAAAGCGACTATTGCAGATAACGGTAGTGGTGGTTGGAATGCATCAACAAATCCTTCAATAATGAATGTTGGGGTTGATAATCCTTCGGTATTTAGCGGTATTGCAACAACAGCTGGAACTCAGGCTCCCATTGGATTAGGTGGAAAATTATATTTTGCAGCTGCTTCAGTTGATTCGGTAGGTTATGAGCTTTGGGCTTATGACACAGCTTCTACTATTGGTTCAGGCAATCCTGCTATGGTGGCAAATGTTAACTACAATATATGTAGAAGTGCTTCTGCTGGAAACAACAGAGCCTCACAAAGTGGTGCTGGAATTCTATTTCCAACTGTAGTAGGGTCTAAATTATTTTATCTTAGCTCAGGTGCGGATACTGCCACATTTGTTTCGGGTAGCAATCTTGAATTATGGGTATATGATCCGTCTCAATCTGCTTCAACTTTTACAAGTTCCACTGATGTACTGACATCAAATCCACATTTGGTTAAAGATATTAATTCTAATGCAAAATCTACACCTAATGGTTACTCTGGTGCTGGAATCAATACAGCTCAGGTTTTTTCATTTAGTGGTAGCAACCCATATCCATACAGAATACCACAAATAAATGGTGTTGTATATTTCCAAGGGTATAATGGAGCAGGAGGTAATGGAAATGAACTATGGAGGAGTGATGGAACTTCTGGTGGAACATATATGGTTAAAGATCTGGCTTATACAATAAGTAACACCTCTACTGCGGGGCCGGTTTTAATGAATACACCAGGAGACGGAAAATTGTATTTCAGTGCTTTTTATGGTACTGGTGGCACTGGTGGCTCTCCACAAGGCTGTTTCTTTGTTTACAATCCAGCAGTTGATACTACACAAAGTATGACCTTGAGTAGCAGTACTAACCCTCAACTTGTAATAAACTCTGGTTCTTCTGTTTCAAATCAAGTAGTTAATAAAACAATTGCTTCAATCAATGGGTTGGTATATTTTCAAAATCAAATAATGAGTGCAGCTACTTACGGCACAGAGTTAGTTGTTTTTGATCCAACAAAATCTGTATCTACAACCTGGGATACTAGTGCCATAAGCAACCCAAGAATTATAGATATGTTTTCGGGAAGTAGTAACGGAAACGCAACATCCTTTACAGACTACAACGGAACTCTTTTAATGGCAGCTCAAAATGGAAGTAAGGGGGTAGAGGTAATGGGAATGAATATTTACAATGCAATAACCGCAAGTGCAGGTACTCATGGTACTGTCACCAATACTGGTACAACAAATGTAAACTGGGGTTATAACAGTCCAACTTATACTATTACACCTGATTGCGGTTATGCCATTGATAGTTTAATTGTAGATGGTGTTAAAGTAACTTCTACTACAACCAAATCATTTACTGCAGTATCTGCTGCACACACCATCAGAGCAACTTTTATTGCAATGGTACCAACCATTACAATTTCTACTGCAAGCACAACAGTTTGTAGCGGCGATGCTGTTCCATTTACTTCAAGCATAGCTGATGGTGGAGCATCTCCCTCTTATGTATGGTATAAAAATGGTGTTAATGTTGGTAGTGGTTCTTCTATAGCTTTTGCTAAAAACACTTTAACAACTGGTGATATGATTAGTTGTGTATTAACAAATACCGATTGTCTTGCACAAACCACAGGAAGTAGCAACACAGTTCAATTAACAGTGAAACAAAGTCCATCAATTGGTGTATCAACCATAACATTACCAACATTGTGTACTATTGGTGCCACAACAACAGCATACAATTCAAATACAAGTGGTGGTGGGGTATGGACAAGTAGCAATACTTCTGTTGCAACAGTAACAACATCTGCTGGTGCATCAGGAAATGTAACTTCAACAGGTGTTGGAACCTCAATTCTTACTTACACTAAAACATCTAATAATGGTTGTGCTGTAAGTGCATCAGCAACATTATCTGTTTCAACAACCTCATCAGCTGGTTCAATTTCTGGTACCAATAGTGTTTGTCCAGGAAGCACTACAACATTAAGTAGCACTGTAGCTGGAGGAACCTGGAGTTCACCATCTAGCAGTATTGCATCTGTAAATCCTAGTACAGGAGTCGTAACAGGTAATAGCGTTGGAACAGCAGCAATTGTTTACAAAATTTCAAGTGGAGCTTGTAATTCAGCTGCATCATATAATGTAACAGTAAATGCCAAACCAAATGTACCAACCATTCAATATGCAGTTGGAACTTCTAATCCACAAACAGGAACAGGTGGAGCATTTTGTGTAGGTAAGAGCTTTACACTTGTAGGAGGTCCTGCAACATCTGCATCAGGAACAGGAGTTTGGAGTAGTAGTAATAATAGTGTAATGACAGTAAATGCTAGCACTGGTCTTGTGAATATAGTAGCAGTAGGTAGTGCTTCATTAACGTATACTTACACATCAACTGCAGGTTGTGGAAACAGCAGAAGCATTTCTGGAACAGCAGTAACAACTTGTTTTGCACGTGGAGTGAATACAAGTAGTAATGAGCAAGTAGTAAGTAGTAATGAATTTACTATGTATCCAAACCCAGCAAAATCTTATGTAGGTTTACAAGTTGGTAAATTAATAGGTGCTGGAAGTATTGTTATTACTGATTTGTATGGTAAAAAAGTAAAAACCCAAGCATTAAGTATGGGCAATAACACCTTGGATATTGCAAATCTTAGCAAAGGATTTTACCTAGTAAGTATTATTACAAGTGAAGGAAAAAATACAAAGAAATTAATAGTTGAGTAATCGCTATTAACCCTTAGAACAGGTTGACTAAAAAAAAGCCTCCAGAGTGTAAAAACTTTGGAGGCTTTTTAATAAAAGTCATAACAAGAATCTATTTTTAATTTCGAATAAAAAAAGATGAGTGGATGCTACTCTTATTCTTGAGTTATTGGTATTATGAACTCACTTGCAAAATATTTCCAAATTATTTTATATATGACTTTAAAAAAGGATTAATTCCAATTTCCTAAAATAATTGAGAAAATAGTGCTATAATTGCGTTCAAAATTTATAATGAGAAAAATTATACTGATTATTGGGTCTTTATTATTTTCACTGATTGTTAATGCACAAAATGCATTCAATGCTAATAGTTTAATAGTATTGCGTGTTGGAGATGGCTCGGCAAATCTTAGCAATGCATCAGCACCAGTGTTTCTAGATGAATACACTACCAAAGGCCTCTACATTCAAACTATTGCAATCCCCAATGCCCCATCTGCTCAGCATAAACTCGTATTAACTGGTAATAGTCTTAATCAGGGTTTTATTACATTATCTAATAATAAGCAATTCGTGGTTTTTGCTGGATATGATACCACTACTGGTGGCACATCACCTTCTAGTAGTCCAACTATTAACAAGTCTATTGCATTTGTTGATTATGCAGCTAATGTAGATTTATCAACTAGTTTGAAAGTAGATGTAGGGGCTATTAGAACAGCTGTAAGTGATGATGGTATGAATGTATGGTTTGGAGGAGGTAACAAAGGTGTATATTATGCATCTAAAGGAGATACAGGAAAAACATTGATTGAAGATACAATTACCAATAGCAAGTGTTTAATGATATATGAATCTCAACTGTATTTATCAACTGCACAAGGAAGTAACTCTCGTATTGGTAAAGTAGGAGAGGGACTTTGCGTAACGGGTATGCAGCCTTTTAAAGGCTTAAGTGGATTGCCTACAACAGGCAGCCCTAATCAATTTTTCTTTGCCGATTTAGATTCAACAGTTTCAGGCTTAGATGTATTATACGTAACCGATAATATAGGTTCCAGTATTCAAAAATTTTCTTATGTCAATCAAGTTTGGATAAATAATGGAACAGTATCTGTACCGATAACAGGTGCTGCAGGCAGTGGTTTGAAAGGACTTACAGGGTTAGTGATAGGTAAAAAAGTCTATTTGTATGCAAACTCAGCCTCAACGCTACATAATATGGTCGATAGCTCTGGCTATAATGCAAGTTTAACATCTAATATTTCTACATTAACAACCGCTGCAACTGGCACCGCCTTTAACTCTGTATGTTTTGCACCCATAGCCCCTTTGCCAGTTAAATTGTTATCTTTTAATGGTAAAATCGAAAAAAAAGTTTCAACCTTATCCTGGACAATAGAAAGCCAACAAGATGTGAAGCAATATGAGCTAGAGTATAGTTTAGATGCCAAATCATTTACACTTTTAAAAGCAATAATTGTTGCTAATAACTATCAATATCAATACGCTAATACAAAAGATTTGGGCGAAACAGTTTTTTATAGATTGAAAATAATAGAAAAAAATGGTACTGCAACTTACAGCAATATTGTTTTATTACAAACAAACCTAAATAATGCTGTTAACATATATCCCAATCCTGCAAGAGATTACTTTACAGTGAATCAAAAAGATTTAAAACAAATTGAAGTAATAAATGAATCAGGTAAAATTGTTTATAATACCGATATTCT
>CANGOT010000199.1 GCA_947455425.1 Chitinophagaceae bacterium
AGTAGTTTTCTTGGGATTGTAACGCCATTATCGCTGTAGTACTTTAAAATCAAGTAGCAGAAAACGGGTATTAAAATAGTTAAGCAAATGGTGAGTATTGATCTATTGTTCATCTCTGTAAAAATATTTTTTATAAAAAAACCACCGCAAAGCGATGGTTCAAATTATTTAAAAAAGTTAATCACTATAACTTATTAATGATGTTCTTCTGAATGATGTTCGCTCTTTGTTTCTTCGTGTTTAGCACCTTCTTCTGAATGGTGTTTTTCCTCAACCTTAATAGTAGATTGTTCTTGGTGATGTGGGTCGTAAGTGTTCTTTAAATTTTTGTAAGAATTCCCTTCATACAAGAAAGAAATAATGAACCAAATAAACAAGCCTAAAGGAACAACAATTGTCATGATCATATTTCTTATTTCATGTTTTAAATGCATAAAATATGAAACAATGTAAAAAGCTTTAACCATCATCAAAATTAAAATAGTCCCTTTGATAAACATTACCATACTTCCACTCATTGTATTATGAGAAAAATACATCCAAAATCCAAGTGCCAGTTCAATAATTGTTAAGGCAGATAATATCCATGTTATTTTCCAAATTTCTTTCTTCGCTGCTGCGTATGTTTCTGCATTATATGTATGTGACATTCTTTTCTAATTAATCGTTTTTAATAATTATTAATTTACTCGAGGAATTTAAACAAGATAAAATAGTGTAAATACAAACACCCAAACTAAATCTACAAAGTGCCAGTAAAGACCAGCTTTTTCAATCATTAAATAATGCCCTTTTTTCTCAAAAGTATTATTTAGAGTCATCATTAACATTACAATATTTATAACAACCCCACTGAATACGTGGAAACCGTGAAAACCTGTAATAGTAAAAAAGAAGTTTGTGAAATTGGTTGTAGCATGCGTTCCATCTGCATTAGTAAATGGATTCAATCCCCACCATGCACCTTCAGCATGTAAGTGCGTCCACTCCCAAGCTTGACAGCCAAGAAAAATTGCACCTCCAATAATCGTTAAAATTAAATTTCTAACAACGCCTTTTTTATCTTGATGATGACCTGCCTGAACTGCAAGAACCATTGTCACCGAACTTACAATCAGAACAAAAGTCATAAAACTAACAAAAACTAATGGTGCTGCTGCTGAGCCTTCAGCCTTAAAAGGGTATGAACTAAAAACATGGTTCGGATCGGGCCAACCATTTGTAGCAAATCTACTGGTACCATAAGCAATAAGAAATGCTCCAAAAGTGAAAGCATCACTCATTAAAAAGTACCACATCATTACTTTTCCGTACTCTAAATTAAAGGGGCTTTTGCCTCCACTCCACCATTTTGTGTTATGTACTGCAGTTGTTGACATATTTCGGTTCTAAAAATTTCGCGACAAAAATATTGGCTAAAGGTTAAACTTGAGCTATTTGAAAGAATTATTTTATAAAAAATAAATTCACCATGGTTTTAGAGCGGGTTAACGCATGAAAATTAAGAAGATTAAAAGGTAAATCCACAATATATCAACAAAATGCCAATATGTTGCGATTACTTCAACCGGAATCGAGCTGTAATTCCGAATCTTGCTGAAGTAAACTTTTAAAAAAGTAACAATTAATCCAACCACGCCTCCCAAAATGTGTAAAGCATGCAAACCTATAATAATTAGTAGAAATGATGCTCCGGGATTGCTGTTTTTGCCGGTAAATAACACGCCATGATTGTGCAATGTTGAAAAACCAAGGTATTGAAGTGTTGCAAACAAAAGCCCTAAAAATGCTGTTATACCCAAAAAAGTTCTATAACGTTTCATTTCTTTTGCTTTGATAGACTTTACAGCAATTTGAATGGTTACACTGCTTAATAGAATAATGATGGTACTCCACCAAAACAAACTAGGCAGCTCTACCGAAATAACATTATCCTGACTCTTTTTTACAATATAAGCACTTGTTAATCCCGCAAACATCATACAGATGCTGCATATTGCTACCCACATAATAAATTTATGTGGATGTATTCTATTTGATTGGCTAGAAATTGTATTCATAATTTTAATATCGTTAACCTATTTTATCCCAGAGTAAAGCCAAATAAACAATTGGCAAATAAATGTAGCTACTAAACATAACGCGTCTGGCTGCTTTTACATCCATGGCCTTGTATAATCTATAGCACTGAACTACCATAAAAATATTTGCAATGATTAATATCCACATACCAATACTGCCCATCATGTTGTCTCCCGCAAAAAAATGATGCTTGCCAGCAATTTTAATATTTTCTAAGAAGGGTAAAATGCCAATAGGAATCATTAACACGCTGTACATGATTGCCTGAATTGCAGTGAATTTAGTTGGGCCTTCTTTGCTAGGCAATAACTTGAAACCTACTTTAGTGTAGTCTTGATGAGATACCCAGGCAATTGCCCAGAAATGGGGAAACTGCCAAATGAATTGTATTGCAAATAAAACCCATCCGCCCATCCAATTGATCTCCTGATCATAAAAACCGGCAACCCAACCTATTAAACAAGGAAAAGCTCCAGGAAAGCCGCCCACCAAAACAGACACAGAATTTATTTTTTTTAGAGGCGTATAAATGTAAGCATAGAGAAACAAACTGAAAGCTGATAGTAGTGCTGATGATAGATTAAAAAAATACCACATCATTGCACAACCAACTACTCCAGCAATCATTGCAAAAATCATAGCCTCGTTAACACTCATTCTACCCGATGCTACTGGTCTATTTGCAGTACGTTTCATTAGTGCATCACTATCTTTTTCTACAGCTTGATTAATTGCATTAGCACTACCGCAAATTAGCATTCCTGCTATAAATAAAACAGAAATCATTGCTCCATTAGAGCGATTATCAGGCACTAATAAAAAACAAATTACACAAGTAAATACAACCGTGAAACTGAGTGTAAATTTCACTAACTCCTTGTAGTCTTTAATCTTTTGTTTCATTTTATAAATGTGTGCAAAGAAACAGATGATTGGTAGATGGTAGAAAGAAATTTTGATGTTTATTTTTTTTGTTATCAAAAGCTCGATACCTTAGCACAACGATAAAATTGTTTTTTATGAAAAATATTTTACTACTTGCTATTTTAATTTTATTTGGAGATCAGGTATTCTCTCAATCTGCAGGGTTTAATCAAACCTATATCATTATTAACAACACTTATTACGATCTGAATGCAACTACACCAAACACAGATTTTAATGGAGCGAACTTAGGTAGTTTTTGTGCTGGAGCTACTACAGGGTTAACTTTTAATGGTGCAGAGCATAATAACTGGAAGTGTGGGGGATGTGATATTACAAGCACCAGATTGTTTTATAATATACATTTAACCAGTTCGGCTGTTGGATCTTTTGTGAGTAATAATATTCCATTCACTTCAGACTTTTCTAATGGTTGTGGTGGTAAAGATCAACGATGGTCTAAAAATAATTATTCTACTAATTTGCTTACTGGATTAGCACCCGGTAATTATACTATGGAAGTGTATTCAGAAGAAAGTACTACATGTTTTGGAACTGTTTATGCCAGCAATTCGGGGGCTAATTATAAAGCAAGTTTTACCGTATTAAGTTTGCCCACCATTACTACGGCTACTTCAACCAGCATTTGCAGTGATGCATCTACTAACCTGGGATTAACTGCAAGTGTTCCTAGTAATTTTTCTTGGACATTGGGTACAAACCTTGGCTCGATTTCGGGTGCAATCGCTGGTAATGGATCAACTATTAACCAAACATTAAATAACCCTAGCAATACAACTGCAGGTTCAGTAGTATATTCTGTAACACCAATATCAACTACCGGATTTTGTGCTGGTTCAGCTACAAATATTACAGTTACAGTGAACCCTAAATTGATTCCATCTATTTCAATAGCAGCTAATGTAAACGATACAGTTTGTTCAGGCACAGCAGTTACATTTACAGCAACGGTTACAAATGGGGGAACCCAACCTGTATTTCATTGGGAAAAAAATGGAAGCCCTTTTGGGTCTGATACTGGTATTGAGGTTTATAATATCCTTAGTAGTGTTGATAGTGTGAGATGCTATGTCATCAGTAGTCTTGCATGTATAACAAATCCGGTGGCTTTAAGCAATTCAATTAAATTTACAGTGAAACCTTCACCCAATATTGGCACATCTACAGGAGGGGTTATTTGTAGCATAGGCGGAACCAAAACTTTATACAATTCAAATACCCAAGGAGGTGGAATCTGGACTACAGATAATCCAGCTATAGCAACAGTTACAACTGCCAATGGAGCTGCTGGAGCTGTAGTAGCTACTGGAGCAGGAACTGCGAATCTAACATATACAAAAACTGGCACCAATGGATGTAAATCTATGGTGACTGTTCCTGTAGTCGTTGCTCCTGTTGCAATTCCATCGGCAATAATAGGTGCAGCAAGTATTTGTAAAGGAGCTAGTAGCCAGCTAAGTAGTGTGACTACAGGTGGAATCTGGCAATCAGCATCTAGCAGTATTGCAACGATTGACTCTGTAACTGGTTTGGTAACTGGCAGATATCAAGGCACTGCACCAATAAAATATATCGTTAAAAATGCTAACGGTTGTAGTAATTACGCCAGCACTAATTTAACTGTATATGCTATTCCTGCTCTACCCAATATACAATACGCAGTAGGTGCCATCAATCCACAGGCTTATGCAGTACCTACTACTGCATTTTGTAATAACAAAACTTTTGGATTAGTAGGTAGTCCGGCTGGTGGTGTTTGGAGCAGTACTAACACTAATGTTGCCACAGTTACAAGTGGTGGAATGGTAAGTATCGTTGGAACAGGCAATGGTTCTATCGTTTACACAATTACAGTTAATGGTTGTAGTAATAGTAGAACCACATTAGGAACTGTGGTAAACTGTCCAGGTCATAGAGAAACAAATAATAATGAGCTGGTAACGAGTAGTAATGATTTTATCATCTATCCTAATCCAGCTAAGTCGTTAGTAAATTTGTCGCTTGATAAATTGGTTGGCACTGGTAAATTATTGGTTGTTGATTATTTAGGAAAAGTAGTAAAAGAACAAACACTGAGTATGGGTAGTAATAGTATCAATATTGCTAATTTATCAAGAGGGTTTTACTTCGTAAGCATCGTTACTAGTGAAGGAAAAACTACCAAGAAGTTAATTGTGGAATAATTTTATGTTCCATTACCTTTTGCAGTACAACAAATATGTAAACAAAAGCCACCGATGTTACTTCAT
>CANGOT010000200.1 GCA_947455425.1 Chitinophagaceae bacterium
ATTTCTATATAGATTTTCCAACTCGTTATTACTATTCTCCATCTTACTATTTATTTGTTTCAAAAAAAATGGTTAATTGTTTTTGCAACATTTGCCTTGCTCTCGAAAGATTTGATTTTGATGTTCCTTCACTAATTTTTAACATAGCAGCTATTTCGCTATGAGTATACCCATCTATCACATATAGATTAAAAACTAATTGATACATAAAAGGTATATTCTTAAGGCAAGCAATCATCTCTTTATATAACAAAAGGCTATCTGCTTCATTACCTTGATCTGAAATTTCATATATTTCCTCATTAATATCCTGAAAAGCTAACCTGTTATTGGTACTTCTATATTTATCTATAGATTTATTAATAACTGTTTTTCTCAACCACCCTTTAAACCTTAACTCCACCGCATTTTCAGTATCTTTTAAACTAAATTGATGCAACGATTTAAATACATTCACAAAAGAATCATTCACCACGCTAACAGCATCTTCATAAAAATTACAATACCTAAAAGCAATTTTTTGTGCGTAGGCATAGTAATACTCATACACCCATCGCTGACTGTTTCTATCTTGCTTCAGACATTTCTGTAGTATTAATATGATGGAATCCAATTATTGCAATAATACCATTATAACACCCAAGACGTAGTTATTGATTAAATGGTTGCAAGCAAAAAAACTAATTGTTCGATTTCTGTACCTGTATTTTTTTGTGGCTTAAAATTTTTTGTTTTTTATCCTTTCTTCAACACTTTTCCATAGGCTTCCAAACTTCTTTTTCTAGCGTCTTCGTGCACAACAATTGGCCTGGGATAATTAAAACTATTTAATTCAGGAATCCATTTTTTTATGTATTGCAAATCTTTATCAAATTTTTCTGTTTGCAACGATGGACTAAACACTCTAAAATAAGGAGCAGCATCGCAACCACTTCCTGCTGCCCATTGCCAACCTCCATTGTTAGCTGCAAAATCAAAATCAAGAAGTTTTTTTGCGAAATATGCTTCTCCCCAACGCCAGTCTATTAACAAATGCTTAGTTAAAAAAGAGGCAACAATCATTCTCACTCTGTTGTGCATATAACCAGTTGCATTTAACTCTCGCATTCCAGCATCAACTATCGGGTAACCAGTTTGTCCATTACACCATTTTTCAAATTCAGTAGTATTATTTCTCCAATCAATCAAATCATACTCTTGTTTGAAAGCCTTTCCAGTGCTGATATGTGGAAAATGATGAAGGATTGAAAAATAAAAATCTCTCCAGATAAGTTCGTTTAAAAATGTTTCATTCAAAGGCAAACTATACTGTACTAATTTTCTGATGCTGATTGTTCCAAACCTTAAATGCACTCCAAGCTTTGAAGTACCATTGATAGCAGGAAAATTTCTTTGTTCAGTATATTTTTTAACAAGTTCAACAGATAAACTTTTCTTCGGAAAAATAGTGTCTGTCGATACAAAACCCATTTCACTCAATCCAATAATTGGTTGGACTGGTTGTTTGTAAAAATTATTGAAATATTTCTCTGTTGGAAAAGATTTGCAGTAAAATTCGTTTAATTTTAGTTTCCATTTTTTACTGTATGGAGTGAATACAGTGTATGGTTTTCCATCGTCTTTTGTTACTTCATCTTTTTCAAAAATCACTTGGTCTTTATAGGTTTTCAAAGTTGCATTGTTCTGTTTTAACAAATCAATAACATCTTCATCTCTTTGTAAAGCGTATAGCTCATAGTCGTGGTTGGTATATACATTTTCAATTATATATTTTTCAAGCAATTCGCTGAAAGCATCTATTGGTGTGGCATATAAAACCTCAAGTGTGCTGCCCAGTTCTTTCAGTTGTGTTTGCATTTCCTGCAAAGCATTATAAATGAATTCTACTCGTTTATCTGATTTATCTTCCAAATCGTCCAATATATTTTTATCAAAAATAAAAATGGGTAATACAGGGGTTGATTCTTTTAATGCATAATATAAAGCTGCATTATCAGTTAATCTTAAGTCTCGTCTAAACCAGACAATGTTGATGATTGGCTTCATTTTTATATTCACCATAGAGGCACAGGGTAACAGAAATTTATTCTATGCTTCTTTGGCATTTATTTTAATAAATTATAAATTTTTCTTGTTTCAAAGTTTGCATATTGGTTGTTTCCAAACTGCCTCACCCACACAATTCCTTTAATGGCGTTGGTTAAAAAAACTTCATCAGCATCAGCGATATCTTCTGCATTAATTGAAGTTTCTATCACTGCAATATTTTTTTGCTTTAATGTCTCAATAATATTTTTTCGCATGACACCATTTACACAACCTTCGCCTAATGCAGGGGTTTTTATTTCTCCATTTTTTATAATAAAAACATTTGCAATGGTGCTATCTGCAATACAATTGCTGGTATTAAGCAATAATGCATCATTCAATTTGTTTTCTTTGGCCCAAAGGGCAGCCATTGCATACTGCAGATAATTGTTGCTTTTGATGTTACTGAAAACATCACAACTTTTTTTTGCTGTGGGGTAAACATCAATCACCAAACCATTTTCGTTCAATTCATTCACTGTATCACTTAATTGAAAACTTTGTATTAAAATATGCGGATGAAAGTTTTTTACTTCGTACAATCCAGCATCTTCTCTATAAAAAGTGATTCGTATTCTTCCTAGATGATGATGTTGATTTTTCTTTGCTAGTTCAATAATTTCTTTTTCCAAGTTCTCACAAGAAAAATGTTTACCAACAATAAATCCCAATGTTTTAAAACTGTTGGTGATTCTTTCAAAATGCAACTCTTTTAATTGAATGACTCCATCAACTAATTTCATTGTTTCAAAAAAACCATCTCCATATCTAAATGAGCGGTTGTTTACAGATATATTATTTTCGCTCTCAAGAAACATTTTTCCATCAAGATTATAGTAATTCAAATGCGACATTGAACAAATTTGGGTTAGTTTTATCAATCAATTTTATTTTATATGACAATAGCTGAAATTATTACCCCACTCGAAAAGTTTGCTCCAACTGTTTATCAGGAATCCTACGACAATTGTGGTTTAATCACTGGCAACGCAAACTGGAATTGTACAGGAGTACTTTGCTCTTTAGATGTTACCGAAGCGGTAGTACTGGAAGCCAGAGATAAAGGATGCAATTTAATTGTAGCCCATCATCCCATTGTTTTTAGTGGATTAAAAAAAATCACTGGGAAAACCTATGTAGAGCAAACTGTAATTGCAGCAATAAAAAATAATATAGCTATTTATGCTATTCATACTAATTTAGACAATATTATTGATGGGGTTAACAATCGAATTGCAGATAAACTGGGTTTGGTTAACAAGAAAATACTGGCTCCCAAACAAAATTTACTAAGTAAATTATTTGTTTTCGTTCCCGAAAATGCAGTGGAAAAAGTGAAGGAAGCTATTTTTAAAGCAGGTGCAGGACATATTGCGAACTACAGCGAATGCAGTTTTAGCTCTCAAGGAATTGGGACTTTTAAAGGGGATGAAAACTCAAACCCCGTTATTGGCAAACCGATGATTCGCTCTACCATTGCTGAAGTTAAAATTGAAGTTATACTACCTAACTATCTTCAACACTACGTAGTTCATAGAATGATAGAAGCACATCCTTACGAAGAAGTGGCTTACGATATTGTACCTTTAAGCAATTATTATCAAACCGTTGGAAGTGGCCTGATTGCTGAATTGCAGCAAGAAGTAAGCGAAATAGATTTTCTACATTTCTTAAAAAAACAATTCAATTTAAAAATTATCAAACACACACATCTTTTAAATAAACCAATTAAAAAAGTGGCTTTATGTGGCGGTGCTGGTAGTTTTTTAATAAAAAATGCCATTGCAGAAAAAGCCGATATTTATATTACATCGGATATAAAGTATCACGAATTTTTTGATGCAGAGGGCAGAATTATTGTTGCTGATATTGGTCATTGGGAAAGTGAGCAATTTACAGTTGAATTATTGGTGGAGATTTTACAGTCAAAATCCCCTACTTTTGCCGTCCTTAAAAGTGAGATGAAGACAAATCCTGTTGAATATTTTATCGACTAAAACAGAATGTCTTAAACTCAAATTTTAAACTTTTAAATTTTTTCAAAATGGCAGTAGCAAAAGATTATTCGGTTCAAGACAAATTAGCCGGATTAGTTAGACTTCAAAAGATAGATAGCAAATTAGACGAATTTGCAGTTTTAAAAGGTGAATTACCGATGGAAGTTAGCGACTTGGAAGATGAGATACAAGGCTTGCACAGTCGTAAAGTTAGAATAGAAGAAGAAATTAATGGTATTAATGACTACATTGAAACAAGAAAAGAAGCTATTAAAGAAGCTGAAGCATTAGGTAAAAAATACGAAAAGCAAAGTGAGAATGTTAAAAACAGCCGTGAGTTTGAAGCTATCAATAAAGAAATTGAAATGCAACAACTTGAGGTTAAATTAGCAGAAAAACATATAAAAGATGCTAACGAAGAAATGGGAGAAAAAGTTAGAAACCTTGATGCTGCTAAAAAACAAATAGCTACTAAAGAGGGTATACTTAACCACAAAAAAAGTGAGTTAGAAAAAATTATTGTTGATACAGAAAAAGAAGAAAAGCATTTTAAAAAATTAAGCGATAAAGCAAGAGAAGAAGTTGACGAAAGATTGCTTTATAGTTATGATAGAATCAGAAGCAGCTACAGAAATGGTTTAGCTGTAGTGCCTGTTGAGCGTGATGCTTGTGGTGGTTGCTTTAATGCAATTCCTCCTCAACGTCAAAGCGAAATTCGTTTACACAAGAAAATTATTGTTTGTGAAAACTGTGGTAGAATTCTAGCTGATGAAGCTTTAACTGAAAGCGTTGCAGTAAAATAATAATAAAAAGACTAGACTATAAAATAGAACGCCTCCAAAGAATTTTCTTTGGAGGCGTTTTATTTTATGACAAAAATTATTCAGTTTATTTTCTATGATTTTTTTTTTGCGGTTTCGTATTTGATCTCATCACCTTAAAGATTAACAAACCTGTATAATACCCCAGTATGATTAAATACTATTGTTGTTGTATTAGCTCCTTCAGTAATATCAACATAAAAATTTTATACTTCTTTTTGCAGAAATACCCAACTCCAAAGCAACACATCAATAAATCTATACAGTTCTAAACATTCCATTTTAAATCCAACATAAAAAGGGTTCTGTTCTCTCTCAAAAAAAAGAAAACCTGGTTATTGTAGTTCCTTGATG
>CANGOT010000201.1 GCA_947455425.1 Chitinophagaceae bacterium
ATTACAAGCGGTGAATATTTATGGAGAGCTGGTCAACTTTGCGAAACTTTAAATAAGAAAAAAGAAGCTTTAGAATTTTATAAAGAAATCAAAGAAAAGTTTCCTAAATCGAGACAAAACGAAATTGATAAATTCATCTATCGTTTAAGTATCGAAAAAAATGAATTTAGCGTAAACTAGTTAAACAAAAATATATTCATAAAAGGGCATTCAGTAATGAATGCCCTTTTACATTTGTGCCATCAGTCAATTATTTTTTTAATGAATGTTCAAATATTTATTCCCTGCTTTATAGACCAGCTATACCCAACTGTTGGATTTAATATGGTTAAGGTTTTAGAGAAAGCTGGTTGCACCGTGACTTATAATCCAAATCAAACCTGCTGCGGTCAACCTGCATTTAATGCTGGCTTTTGGGGTGAGGCTAAAGATGTTTGCGATAAGTTTATAAAAGACTTTGCTGGCAATGATTACATTGTAGCACCGAGTGCCAGCTGTGTTGGTTTTGTAAAAAATTATTATCAGAAGGTTTACGAAAACTCTGCGAGAAAAGATAGTGTTACAAGATTATCAGCTAGAATTTTTGAGCTGAGTGATTTTTTGGTGAATGTACTAAAAGTAGAAGATGTTGGTGCAACTTTTAATGCTACAGTTACTTATCATGATAGCTGTGCTGCACTAAGAGAATGTAAAATAAAAGAAGAACCAAGGAAGCTTTTAAGTAATGTTAAGGGATTGAAATTAGTAGAGATGAATGATGTGGAAACCTGTTGCGGATTTGGTGGCACATTTGCGGTGAAGTTTGAAGCAATTAGTGTTGCAATGGCAGACCAAAAAATAACCAATGCCACAGCAACCGAAGCCGAATATATTGTTAGCACAGATATGAGTTGCTTAATGCATATTGATGGTTGTATAGAGCATAAAAAAAGCAATCTTAAAGTGATTCATTTAGCTGATCTATTAGCAAATGAGGGAGTCTAACGAAGTAGTAAAGTGTTTTGTACGAAAGCTATAAATTTTAAAACTAGCATTCGGATGGTTTGAATGCTTAAACTGTTTACTTTTAGCATCTAAACCTATACTATGAGGAAGATAATGCTACTACTTGCAGTTATTTTTTGTCTTTCAACTGCAAAGGCACAACAAATACCCGACTCCATAAAAATGTTTATCCCTGAGATAGATTCTGTTTGTTCAGGCACGTCTGTTTATATTCCAATTAAAGCAATAAATTTCAGAAATGTAATGGCCATGCAGGGTTCCATTCGTTGGGATTCTATTGTACTAAACCTAGATTCTGCATTTATTAATAACAACATTCCTTTTTTTGACAGTATTAAAATTGATATCAATGTTAATCTAACAAAGAGTTTTATTTCATATGTTTTGGTAAATGCTAACAGCAACTATACGGCCCAGGATTCTACAACCATTTTTACATTAAGATTTAAGATCATTAATAAATCAAAAATAAGTACTCCCATAAATTTTTCAAATAATCCAACACAATTTGGAATTGATACCGCTGCTGATTTGATCGGGCTTAGCGATTTAGCTACTTTAACAGGAAACAATTTCATTAATGGGAAAATAAATTTTGTAGACACCCCTACTATCATAAAAAATGGGAATCAGTTTACCTGTGTTGCAAGTTGTATACCTGCAATGTATATATGGAATACATATGATTGTAATGGTAATTTATTACATACAGATACAACCTCAACAAATGTTTTTGTATCTACCTTGCCAAGTGGTACCTGTTTTTCTATTCAATGTGCTGCCAGATATAGTAATGGAAACTCAATTAGTTCAATCATCAAACAAAATATTCTCCCGCTAAAACTCATCTCCTTCACAGCACAAAAAGAAGGTAATCGTGTTTTACTCAACTGGCAAACTACCAACGAAGTAAATGTGTCTCATATCAATGTTCAACGTGCCATTGATAAAGATTTTACAACAATTGGTAAGGTAAATGTTGGCATTTCTCGTTACATGTTTCACGATGATAAACTTCCAACTATTACCAATAATCTAACACTTAACTACCGACTAGAATTAGTAGATAAAGATGGCAGTAAAACATACAGCGAAATAGAACAAATCAATATCCAACTTCCAACTTCCAACATTTCTGCTTATCCTAACCCTACAAAAGATATTGTAACAATAGAAACTAAGGGAGCTAAAAAATTAACAATTACAGATTGTTTTGGAAGAGTAGTTATTAACGCAGATATAAATCGTACATCTTATATCGTAAATCTAAAACCATTGGCAAAGGGCATTTATATTGCAATTTTTAATACTGGAGAAAAGATAAAATTGGTGAAGGATTAATCTTTTTATTTGCATAAAAAAATAAATTGTAAATCTAAAATCATCGAATTGTAAATATGAATTATTGGTTAATAAAATCGGAGCCTTTTAAATACAGTTGGGAGCAGTTTGAAAAAGACAAAGTAACATTTTGGGATGGTGTTCGTAATTATGCAGCCCGTAATAACCTTAAGGCCATGAAAAAAGGAGATTTGCTTTTTTGGTATCATAGCAACGAAGGAATGGAAATTGTTGGCATAGCAAAACTTGCCAAGGAGTTTTATCAAGATCCAACAACAGAAGACCCAGCCTGGGTTGTAGTGGATGTAAAGCCTTTTAAAAAATTAAAAAAAACTGTGAGTCTTGCACAAATAAAGGCTGACCCAAGGCTACAAAATATGGATTTGGTGAGGCTGGGCAGACTATCGGTGCAAACAGTAAAAGATGAAGAGTGGAAGATTGTAATGGAAATGGCTGGTGAAAAAGTGTAGTTAAGAACTACAATTTCTTTTACACGATTTAACCAATTATATAAGAACCAGGTTTTGCATTTTTTTGACCAAATAAGTAACAAAAGTTCAAATAATTAATACCATTGATGCTTTTATTTTCTTTTGTGACTTATGTGGTTGAATAATTTTTTTTGCAAATTTATTTTCCAAATATATTTTTTTAGTCCTTCAGAATTAGGATTATTAAAACAATTCCACACTCCAGGTTCTTTCAAATGTTTCTTGAGAATTCAAAGTTTCAATCCCTTCTTTTTTAGTAATATCTCCAGTTGTATTTTCCATATCGCCTATTCCACACCATGGTTCAAGGCAAACAAAATTTGCATCTTTAGCAGCCCAGATTCCATAGTAAGGAAAGCCATCAAACTGCATCGTTAGTCCATTACCAGATTGATTACTTTTAATGCTAATAGCCGTTGATTGCAGTTCTTTAAATATTAAAGCGTCCTTATAAAACAACTCTTTTGTTAGTTTTAATTGAGTACTATTGTTTAAATATGGAACAGCTGTTGTTTCTATTAAACCATTCTCATTAATTGGATATATACCGCAATTTTCGGAGTTGCCAAATTCTAAAAACCAATCCTTATAGCTAGTGTTAACTGTTAATGGAATTTTGAAGGCAGGATGAGCCCCAACTGAAAAATACATTTTATCGCCACCTGAATTACTTACAGTGTATTTGCAATAAACCCTGTTGCCTTCGATAAAATAAGCTACAGAAAAAACAAAATGAAAAGGATAGTTTGCCAGTGTAGATTCACTATCTTGTAGGGTAAAAACAATGCTGGTTTCATCAATTTGCTCCACACTATATTCGTTATCTCTGGCAAACCCATGACGGGTTAAAGTGTAATCTTTACCATTAAAACTATATTGGTTATTTTTCAACCCTCCAACCAATGGAAACAAAACCGGACTTGTTTTAGGCCAATAGTTTGCATCGCCATTCCATAAATATTCGAGCTGGGTTTCTTTATTATAAAGGCTTAGTAATTCGGCACCTTTACTATTGATTAATATCTTCACAATATCATTTTCTAAAAAATAAGTTTGCATAAAATTTTTTGCAGGTTTTATGATGATTGCAAATATGAATACAATTTATTAATCTATACGCTGATAAATTCTTCCACTATAGCTAGAAAGCAAGCGACTATCGAAATAATGATTCAATATTTCATCTAACTTTATTTCAAACGAAGACAACTTTCTATTGTTTCCTATGATTGCAACTAGTTTATGCTGATGATGAGCAAAGTAATACTTAGCAACTTCTGAATCAGTAAAATTATCTCTGATGATAACAAATTTATATTTAAAAATAGTGGTTTGATAGGTATGCATTTTCTCGAGATTGGTATAATATTCCATTTCTTCGAATGCTATTTTGTTTTTATGAAGTAAATAATAGTAATCAAATGTGCCAATAACATTACTGTTTGCTGGAATCATTCGAGCAATTTCATTTGCAACGCTACCTTCTCTTCTATCGCTATATGAAATCGTAATAGCGATGAGTTTAATGAAAAAGATTAATGCGAATGGCAATACAATAACAACATAAAATATCAGACGCCATTTAATTTTCTTGTATTGCAGGATTAATGCATCTAAAGCAAATCCAATTACTATAAAATAAAAAGGAGTAATTAAAGCGGCATAAGGGCCACGCTCTGCAATAGCAATATGAAAAGCAATGATATTGATAATGACAATTGAGAGAATGATTTTTGCTTGCTGATGGATATTCTTTCTATTCAAGAATAAAACAAGCACAGAAAACAACAATACAAGCCACACTATATAATGATATTTATATCTGATAAAATTAAGACCATCAGCACCAAGATGTTCTTTAACAAGTTCATTGTTTAAATAGATATTAATAAAACTGCTGAAGCTGCTGAATTTTGTGCAAACCCATATAGAATAACACACTAAAAAAGAAAAGGCAATTGTAAAGTGTTTTACCATTTTTTTTCTATTGTTGATATGTAGAAAAAACTGAAAAACAAAAAAGAAAAACCCGAAGAATATTCTTGGTGTTGTTAGCATTGCAAGTGCCAGCAATGCACCTGTAACAACTGACAGTATTGATTTGTAGCGTAATGGGCTATCAATTAAAAAATATGAGATATAGGATAGCAGAAGAAAAAACAATGCAACAAAATCCATTCTGCCAGAATGCAAACTTCTTGCAAAAACCGGCTCATTGAGAATGGCTATAATGATAAATAAAACGGTTGCTTTTGATACATGATTTTTAACAAAATTATATATCAACCAAATGAAACACAATCCAGCAATGAAATTCAATAATCTAAATTGATAGATTCCAAATCCAATAACC
>CANGOT010000202.1 GCA_947455425.1 Chitinophagaceae bacterium
AACTAAAAGCAATCTCTCTATTTGCAACAGTCTTTCTTTGTGCAATCAGTATTGTCAATGCACAAGTTGCAGTAACTGCAACACAAGGCATAATAACAGCCAACTACACAACAGTTAACAATGCATTTGCTGCTATTAATGCTGGAACACATCAAGGAGCAATTGTGATTACAGTAACGGGAACAACAATTGAAACGGGTGTCCCAACTCAATTATTAAAGAGTGCTTCACCATCTTCTTATTCTTCTATTTTAATTCGTCCAAATGGAGATGCTACTATCGCTGCTGATACATCTTTGCCAGCAGCGAGGGCTGTTTTAGAACTTGTTGGTGCCGATAATATTACCATTAATGGTGATGATCCTAATACACCAGGAAATCAGAATTTAACCATAAGGCTAGAAACATCAATTAAAGAGTATACAGCAGCAATTTCTCTTGGTTCAAAAGGATTCAGTAGTGACGATGGCGACAGTAACATTGTTATCAAAAATTGTATTATAGCTGGAGGAAAAGTGTCAGCAATAAGTAATACTCGAAATTTCGCAATCAGTTTTACTAACAATATGTTAGTTCCCACAATTACTTATCCTGGATTTACGAACTCATTTGCACATAGTCATCGAAATATAACTATAGAAAGTAATACCATCCAAAAGGCTTACTATGGTATTTATGCAGCAGGCAATGATACTTTTCCTCATAAAAACATTGTCATAATGAAAAATAAAATTGGTTCAGATATTTCTGATGATGGAATTGGTGAGGTTGGTATTTATATCAGTAATTCCTGCAACATAGAAGGCAATACATCTGCCATTATTGAAGGTAATGACATTCAGGTTGGGGATGGAATAACTGGTGGAATTACTAATATGCATGTAATGGGTATTATGATTGCTGAGGGAAACCACGGTATTCAAATTCGGAAAAATAATATTCATGATATTTTGCACATACCCAGTTCAAGCGGAGCTTGGGGAATAGCAATTCAAGGTGTTCGAAATACCTCCATTAATATTGCAAATAATTTTATACGAGATGTAGCCGCTGGACAGAACATTAACAACATTGCTAATGCCCACTTCGGAAATCATGGCATTTATGCCTTTAGTGAGATCAAATCTTTAACCTTAATAAACAATACAATTGCATTACAACGTGCAAACTTTGGTGGAGGCAATACTGCAAATGCAGTTTCTTCTTGCTTGTATTTTGCAAGTTCTGTCGCAAAAAAGTTTATTGCTTACAACAACATTTTTGTAAACAATCAACCTAGTACTCGTGCATTTTGTTTTCTAATTAATGATACCGCAAATTTTAATAATACAATTAGTAACGGCAACGACCTATTTTCCAACACAGGAAATATTGCATCTCTAAAATCTACTTTTTATAATAACTTAAGTCAATGGAAATCAGCTACCAATAAAGATGCAGTTTCCATTAGTGAAGACCCCAATTTTCTATTCTCGGGAGATTTACACATTACTACTAGTGGTATTACAAGTTTGGAGTCAGGTGGTTTACCAGTTAGTATCACAAATATATCCACTGATTTTGATGATGATTCACGTCCAGGACCATCCTTATCTGTTTACGGAGGAGCAAAAATGCCTGATATTGGTGCCGACGAGTTTGATGGAATTATTTCTGACAATGTTCCTCCTTCAATTCTCTACAGCCCTTTAGGTAAAACTTGTGATAATTTGGACAGAACTTTAAATAATGTGCTAATTTCTGATGCCACAGGTATTGCTTTAACTGGCAATTTGGTACCAAGAATATACTTTTCAAAAAATGGAGGTAATTGGTTTTCTAATGCCGGTATATTAACGTCGGGTAATAAATACCAGAGTTATTGGAACTTTTCAATTTCATCTATTGCTTTAGGTGGTGTCAGTGCCAATGATTTGATAAGTTATTATATTGTTGCACAAGATCTTGCTGCAACACCTAACTTAGGATCAATTCCTATGGGTGCAATTGCTACAGACGTCAATAACATTTCACTACCACCATCAAGCCTAAATAGCTATCTTGTTGGCAGTAGTTTAAATGGCACCTATACAGTAGGTATTGGTGGAAACTTTACAACCATCACAGATGCTATAAATGCTTATCATGCCAGTTGTTTAACTGGTAATGTAACATTTTCATTAATTTCCACATCCTACAGTTCCGAAACGTTTCCTATTGTTATCAATCAGCATAAAGATGCCGGCCCAAATTCAATGTTAACAATAAAACCAGCACCTGGCGTAACTGTAGATATTAACACTTCTGCTACAAGTATTTTCAATTTTTTTGGTGCCGACTATGTTGTTATTGATGGTTCAAATAGTTTAGGAGGAACATCTAGAAATCTACTATTAACAAATAACAGCACAAATGCATCAACTGGTATTGTTTTTACGAGTTTAGGTATTGGCAGTGGAGCAACTCATAACATGATTAAAAACATTGATATCATTATGGGTGACTACAATACATCTAACATAATAGGTGTAAATATTGCTGGTGATGATAATGACAACAATACAGTTCAAAACTGTTCTGTAAAGAATGCATATATAGGTATTTCTGCTGGAAATCTTAATCTATCTGTCATTCAGGATAGCTTGAAAATTGTCAATAATTTTATTGGGGCTACTGGAATAAGCAATGGATATATTGGATTCCACGGAATAGATATCGCTGCTAGTAATGGCTCTGTAATTTCTGGTAATATTATTAGAAATGTATATACACCCGCTTTTAGATTTGTAACGGGTATAGATGTTAGCATAAAAGTTACAAATACTCAAATTGCTAATAATGATATTAGTAATGTTCTAAATGACGGAAATAGTGGCTGGGGTTCTTTTGGAATCAGCCTTTCTTCGAGCAATGCTGTTTCGGGAATCTTGGTTGCAAATAATTTTATTTCAAATATTGTAACAAATGTGCCAAGCAATAGTGCAAATGCAAATGCAAATGGTATTAGAATTTTAGGAGGTAGTAATATCAAAGTTTACCATAATTCAGTAAGTATGACAGGCACTCCTGCTGTGCCTAATAATGGGTTTAGTTCTTGTTTGTTAATTCTTGCTAATATTTCAGGATTAGATGTTAGAAACAATATTTTTTCTAACACGGAAGCTTTTTCTGGAGTAACTTGCTATAATTATAGTATATATGTAGCAGTTGCAGGTGTTTCATTCCTTAATATTGATTACAATGACTACTACGGTGTGACTACACAAAACAGTACTTTTAAAGTTGGTTTTGTTAATTCAACCGGCAAAACTGGAATATCAGATTGGGCAGCTTTTTCTGGTGGCGATGCTCATTCGATTTCTATAGCCCCAGATTTTATTACAGCATCAGACTTGCATATTGCAGCAGCAGCAACTATCTCTTTGTTAGAATCAGCTGCTCCATTATTAGCAGAAGTAATTACTGATATTGACAATAATTCAAGACCTGGCCCTACTGGTTCTTTATATGGGGGTGCAATAGCTGGAAAAGCTGATATAGGAGCCGATGAGTTTGACAGAAAACCAAGTACCTGTCTTGTGCCTACAAATGTTTCGATCTCTAACATTACTGTCAACAGTGCAACATTGAGTTTTACAGCTCCTTTTATTTCCCCTGTAAATGGTTACGAATATGTTTTATCAACAATACCAACATTACCAACAGGTGCGGGAACACCAATAACTACAACTACTGTTAATGTTGCCAATCTTGGTGATAACATCATTTATTATGTATTTGTTAGGAGTGTTTGTGGAAACGGGGCTTTTAGTGCGTGGACAGCTGTTGTTCAATTTACCACAGACTGTATAGCTGTAAACCTACCTTATACCGAGGACTTTAATGCTATAGCACCGCCTAATTTACCTAATTGTTTTGTTACAGAAAATTTAAACACTGGAGGCTCTACATGGTTTACCTCAACTGCATGGATTGCTGGAGAACTAGGCTATTCAATTAAGTATGCACCCAATCCTTCTTCTGCTGCCAACAACTGGTTTTATCTGCCGGCATTCAACCTTACTGCGGGTACTTTATACAATCTTAAGTTTAAATATCTGATGACTGGAAGCCCAGCTTCATTTACTGAAAAAATGAAAGTAGCAATTGGCACCGATAATATATCTACAGCAATGACCACAGTTATTTTAGACAGTCCAAATATTAAAAACCAAAATAAATACTACCGACCAATGGTTACCTTTAGTGTACCGGCAACAGGTGTTTATTATATTGGGTTTAATGTATATTCAGCTGCTAACCAGTCATCTTTATATGTTGATTCTATTGCAGTTTGGGAAAATCCATTGCCCATAAAGCTATCAAACTTCAGAGGGTATAGAGAAGGAATGAATAATATACTTAATTGGACCACCCTTACAGAAACGAATAACAAGGGTTTTGCAATTGAAAGAAGTGATGATGGAAACAACTTTACACAAATTGCTTTTGTTAATTCAAATGCAAAAAATGGAAATAGCTCACAATCATTTAACTATATATTTAATGACATCAAACCATTGAATGGTAATAATTTCTATCGTTTAAAACAATTTGATATTAGTGGTCAGTTTGAATATAGTAGCATTGTTAAAATTAATAATGGTAACAACCTTCAAAGAATTACCTTATACCCTAATCCTGCAAGCAATGTTTTAAACATAAATATGTATACAAATAGTAATGCTGCAGTAAGTGTTTCAGTAACAGATATTGTAGGTAAAATAATTGCCCAAAAAATCGTGCACACTAATACTGGCACAATTAATACCAGCATTGATATTAGCAAATTACAGAAAGGAACCTACCTATTAAAAACGATAGCAGACGGAATAGGAGAGATAAATATCAGTAAATTTATTAAGCAATAATATTTTCTATGAAGCCTAAAACCCTTGAAGTTCATACTTCAAGGGTTTTTTATTTAATCGATCTTGAATTTAGATTGCTAAATTAAAACGACATCAACTTGATGGATTTATATATTGATTATTATCAACCAGACGCTCCCTGAGTAACTTTATTTATTGTTGAGAAAATGACTACACAGCATCAAAAAATCATTTTATAGATACTCTTTAAAAAATTCACACATTGAAAAGCCATTTTTATTTATTGAAACTATAATTTGGTTAATTAGGTTCAATGACA
>CANGOT010000203.1 GCA_947455425.1 Chitinophagaceae bacterium
TGTAAAAGAAAAGTTTTATTACCAGTTTTATCTCTCATTTCGGTAAAGTTGTTAATAGCTAAATCAGCTATCGCATCTCCATCGGGCTTTCTCAATATCTGATATTCTTCTAAAATGTTTGTCCAATCCTCGTTGTGTTTATCAATCAATTCATCTAAAATTCTACAATCTTCAAAACCACAATTCATCCCTTGTCCAAAGAATGGAACAATGGCATGTGCTGCATCTCCAATCAAAGCAAATTTATCTTCTCGCACCCACGGATAACATTTAACAGTTACCAATGAAGATGTTGGATTGGCAAAAAACTCGTCAATATAATTGGGCATTAATGGCACAGCATCTGCAAAGTTTTTATGAAAGAAGTCTTTAACTTTTTCTTGAGTATCTAATTTAGAGAAAGATAATTCTCCTTCAAACGGAAAGAATAAAGTACAGGTAAAAGTTTTGTCTAAATTAGGTAGTGCAATCAGCATATAATCCTTTCTGGGCCATATATGCAAAGCATTTACTTCCATAGCAAAATTACCTTCAGCAGTAGGGGGAATGGTTAATTCTTTATAGCCACAGTCAATATAATATTGTTGATAGTTAAATTTCTCGTGTTGTAATTGATGATGTAAACGAGCTGCAGAAAACGCACCATCACTTCCAAATAGTAAATCGAAATCAATACCTAATTCCTGACAATCATTTGTGGTAGGGGAGAAGTTTTCAAAAGTTATTTCTTTTTTCTTCCAATCTACCGATGAACATTTATGATTAAAAGAAATATCTACTCCATTTGCTTCGGCTAAATCCATTAACCGCATATTTAAAGTACCTCTTGAAACAGAGTTGATGTATTGTCCTTCTTTTCCATAAGGTTGGGTAACGGTTGTTCCATCTGCATTGTGTATATATCTGCAATGCATGGGTATAGAAATTTTTTTTATCTCGTCTGCTAATCCAATTTTCTCTAATGCCAGTAAGCCTCTATCACTTAGTGCAAGATTTATGGAGCGACCCGCACTCATGGCCTCTTTTCGCATATCTCCTCTTCGTTCATATATACTTACTTTATAGCCACGTTTTGCAAGGTATATACTCAATAAAGAACCAACTAAACCAGCACCAATAATTGTAATTTCTTTTTTCATATTGCAGTCCTTAAAGGGGGTAATTTAGATAAATATATTAGTCTGCAATAATACGCTTTAGTTGCTTTTTTTTGTATAAATATCTTATGAGAAAAATCATAAATAAATACTAAAATCCATATTTCTTCCACAGTTCCGGTTGCTCAATTTCAAATAATAATTGCTTTTTTGTTTTGGGATGGGCAAACTCTAAATGAAATGATTGCAAGAATATACTTCCATCTGGTGTAGATCGTTTAAATCCATATTTCATGTCACCAACAATAGAACAGCCTATGGCGGATAATTGAGCTCTGATTTGATGAAACCGGCCTGTAAACAACTCAATTTCCAACATGTGATATTTTTCTGTAGACTGGATGAGTTTATATTTTAGGATGGCTTTTTTGCTTCGATGAATTTCTTCGTTATATAACTTGGCTTTTTTTTGTTTGCCATCTCTGATGAGCCAGTGGGTTAGTGTATTTTCTCTAGGTGAAGGTGCACTACCAACAATAGCTCTGTAATATTTTTTTACGTTCCTATTAATAAAATCCTCTTGCATAGCAACAAAGCTTTCTTTGTTTTTTGATAAAAGGATAAGGCCACTCACTCGTTGATCTAAACGATGTACTGGTGTTAAATTCTCTCCCAAATAATCTGGTAATGGTGTGATATCCTCATTCGCAGTTTTTTGTGAGGGCAAACCTGCTGGTTTATTTACCACCATGATATCATCATCTTCAAAAAGTACTATAATCATTTTTTTTGGCAAGGAAATGTTGTCAAAAATAAGCTGTTTAAAATATTTCTTTTATTTAATAGAAATTGATTAAAAAATGTGTACAAAGAAATTTACCACGAGTTTGAAAGGTATTTAATAATTAACTGTATACCATTGGTAAATAAAATTTTAAGTTACGATAAAAAATAAATAAAACATTTTTACAAACCTGTCTGCTATTGATTTGTATGATAAAGAACTTTATGGGAGGATGGGAAAACAGGGAAAGAAGGATAAATTTATTGCTATTTTAAAAGAAAATAATATTCCAATAGAAATGTAATGTTAATAAAATCCCAGCTTTATAGATCGCTTAATCCTCATTGATACGATTACGCCACACCGAAACTACCAAACTCTTAGCCACCAAAACATCTATAAGATTTAGGTTCAAGAAAGATATCTCTTTAAAGGAAGTTGCTAATAATTATATTTTTTTTTCAAATGCAACCTTTTCTCAATAATTTTTGTCTTATTGGTGTATTCATAACCCAAAATACTTTCATTATGAGAAAGATCCTTCCATTAACGCTTATCTCAATTTTATTATTTGCAAGCAACAGCTGCAAAAAACACGATAGCACTACAATACAAGACCCCATTGTTCCTTTTGATGCAGGCATAACTATCACCACAGTTGTTGCTGGAAAAATAACAGACCAAACTGGTGCAGCACTTAACAATGTGCAAATTACCATTGGCAGCACCACTACCACAACAGATATTAATGGAAGTTTCATGATTCCCAAAGCAACACTTAGTAGTAAGGTTGGCTTCATTAAAGCTACTAAAGATGGATATTTCGCAGGAAGCAGAACCATTATGCCTAAAGAAAAAGTCATCAACAACATTGTAATTCAATTGGTAAAGAAAACAACCAGTGGCAGTTTTAGTAATGCTAATGGAGGAACAATTACGGTTGCAACTGGCGGTTCAATTGTATTCGGGGCAAATGCTATTGCTTTAAAAAATGGTGGTGCATATACAGGTACGGTAAAAGTATCTGCATATTTTTTAGACCCCACAAGCAACGACTGTTACAAAGAAATGCCTGGTGATTTGCGGGGCATCAATGCTGGCAATAATGAACAAGTTTTAACAAGTTATGGAATGATGGCAGTAGAGCTACAAGGCAGCAATGGCGAAGCTTTGCAATTGGCAACTGGCAAAACCGCAACCCTTACTTTTCCCATTGTTGCAGCCACACAAAGCAAAGCACCTGCAACTATACCATTATGGTTTTTTGATGAAACAAAAGGTATGTGGATAGAGCAAGGCACTGCAACAAAAACTGGCAATAACTATGTTGGTACTGTTAGTCATTTTACTTGGTGGAACTGTGATTGGGGTGGGGGACCCATAACACTAACAGCAACTTTCGTTGACCAAAATGGGAGCCCTTTATCTAACTACAAGATCTACTATATAACTAATTTAGGATATAATGGAGGTGGTGGAGTAGGTTTTTCAGAAAGTGATGGTTCTTTAACTGGGGCTGTTCCAGTAAATATTCCTATTGTCATTAAGATTGAAGATAAATGTACCACTGGGGTTCTAGTGATTTACACAGCAACAGTTGGACCTTTTACACAAAACACCAATTTGGGAAATATTACTGTAAATATACCAACTACAAATAGTATTACCATAAAAGGAACTGTGCTAGATTGTATTAATAATCCAGTTGCTAATGGTTATGCTGTTATACATTTTGATAACAGTGTTTATTATACCTATATTAATTTGGGGAAATTTTCACAAACTATTAATTATTGTAGCATAGTGCCTACAGGTATAGCAAAAGTTGAAGTTTTAGATTTAGCAACTTTAAAACAAAATGCCACATCAGCAACAGCGAATATAACTGGTGCTGGAGTTTTTAATTTGGGGCAAATAAATGCTTGTGGATTGCAAGCGTTTATTAAATATACAGCAACATTTGTTGATCAAAATGGAGCAGGCTTAAATAGTCAATATTATGTACATTTTTCTGGAGATACTACTTCATATTACAGCCAAAACTATTCACCACAAAATGGAATAATTAATGCAACTATTCCTGCTAACAAAACTTTAACAAGAACGATTCATACTTATAATCCTTGTGGAGATTATGTGTTAATTGACTCTACTATGCTAACTCCATTTAGTGGTGATTTTAATGCCGGATTAATTACCGTAAATATACCACAGGCTAATACACTTACAATTAGCGGCAATGCAACAGATTGTAGCAATAATCCTATAACAAATGGTTTCGCATTTATTAACATTGATGGAAAAAACTATACCTCAAGTATTACCAATGGTAATTTTAGCCAACAAATATTACGATGCAGTCTATCTCCAACAACAGCCGTTATTAGTATTGTAGATAACATTAATCAACAACAAAATTTAGTACCTATAAATGCAACTGTCACTAATAATAATATTAGCGTAGGTTCTATTCAAGCTTGCGGGTTATCAACTGCTGAATTCTTTAGTTACAACCTCGATAATACTACTTATAATATGGACACTTTAACTGCATTTAAAAATGATTTGAATACTTATGTAAGAGGTGCAGCAATTAATCCATATAATTATTTTAGTGCAAATTTTCAAGGTGTGGCTTTGGGTACATATTCTTTTTACTCAAATTTTACAGCTAATAATGTTAATTATGCCGACACTTATATAATGACAGTTACTGAATATGGTGTTGTTGGGCAATATATAGCAGGAAACTTTTCTGGTACTGTAAAAAGTCAGGGTAACTTGCTACCAATCTCAGCCACTTTCAGAATAAGACGAACGCAATAATTTTTTTCTTTTATCACAAAAAAACATCCTTCATTCAATCTCGGAAGTCATTAAAGATTTTGCAGGTTTTTGTTCTAATAGATTTTTTACTAATTCATCAGTTTTATGTATACAAGAAACTTCTTGGAAGTACTTACTACCTGCTACATGATACGCCCGAACTACCACGAGCTACGCCCGAAGTGTTTTAATATTGACCCGAACTACTTTAAGACACGCCCGATCCATTTTAATATTGCCCCGAGCTATCACGAGCTACGCCCGAGGTGTTTTAATATTGCCCCGAACTACTTTAAGACACGCCCGATCCATTTTAATATTGCCCCGAACTATCACGAACTACGCCCGAGGTGTTTTAATATTGACCCGAACTACTTTAA
>CANGOT010000204.1 GCA_947455425.1 Chitinophagaceae bacterium
CTATGCAATGAAAATAGCCATAGAAAAAGCCAGCAATGTAGGAACAGGATGGGTTTGTGTGAATAATAGCAACCATTTTGGTATTGCTGGCTATCATGCAATGATGGCATTAGAAAATGATATGATTGGCATTGCCATGACAAACGCCAGTGCATTGGTTGCTCCTACTTTTGGAAAAGAAAAGATGTTGGGAACCAATCCAATTGCTGTTGCTATTCCTGCGGGTAAACAGCCTCCTTTTGTTGCAGACTTTGCTACCACAACTGCAGCCAATGGAAAACTGGAGATTCTGCAAAGAAAAAATCAAGATACCCCTTTGGGTTGGGTACAAGATGTTGACGGAAATGCATCAACTAATGCCAATATTTTAAAACATGATGGAGCATTATTGCCATTGGGTAGTGATAGGGAACACAGTAGTCACAAGGGTTATGCTTTGGGAAGTATTGTTGATATTTTTACAGGGGTATTAAGTGGGGCATCTTTTGGTCCCTGGGCTCCCCCATTTCCTGCATATATTCCAATGCCTGAAAATATGCCTGGTAAAGGTTTGGGGCATTTTTTTGGTGCGATGAGAATTGATGCTTTTCAGGAAGCGAATCAATTTAAACATCAAATGGATAGATGGATTGAAAGATTTAGAAACACAACGCCAATTAATACAGAAAATAAAGTACTAATTCCTGGAGATCCAGAACGCGAAATGGAAATTGAAAGAATGCAAGAAGGCATTCCTGTTGTGGATGCTGTAGTAAAAGACTTACAAGGGTTGGCAGAAAGGTTTAATGTAAATTTATAATCTTACTTTATTCTCCAACGCAGTACGAGTCTGGCATTTACTGGATTTGAATTTGAGTTTGAAAAACTGTAGATATTACCTAAAGGTTTTACAAATGCAAGTCCGGCTTGCAGTTTTTTAAACTGGTATAGCATTTCAAATCTGCCTACAATAAAAGATGATTTTAAATAGTTCCAATCGTTAAAACCTTTCGCAATACCATATATACTATCGTGAGAAAGTTTTCCTTCCTGGCTTACCACTTTGTCATTTACAACAGCAGCATTTAACCAGGTGTTTCCTACACCAATTGCTATACTAAACTTGTCGCTTAATTTATAAGTGTATTTAGCTGTAAGTTCTACTCCCATTGCTTTTAGCAAGCTTCTGGTTTGAACATAAGTTGTAGTAGCTGGGTTTTGATTTGAACCCTGAGAAACAGAAACAACATAGTCTTTAGAAGCAAGCAAATTGTTGCTTCTTAGTGTGTATTGTGAGTATGGATTTACTTGTAAAGCAATTTCACTTTTTCTGCTTAAATCTTTGCTCACCCAAAACTCGGGGATAACAACACTTAAAGGCTGACTTTTAGCATTGTAATCTAAATAGCTATTCGATTGTGGCAGTAAAACATTCCATTGTAATCCATAATGAATGCTCTTTATTAGTTTGGGTTGTGGTACTTTAATTACTTGATTTGTTGCTGTGGTCTTTGTAACATTTTCTACGATATTTATTTGTTGCTTTTTATCAGGTTCAGTGTTACTAGCATCTACAAAAGCAGAGCTTAACCCCACATTATTATTTTTTGAAGAAATATCAGTATTGGTAGTTCCGTTTTGTTTGGCAGCCATTTTCTTTAGAATATTGATTTGAGGGGTAGACTGTGTGAAAAATTCATCATCATTACTTTCATTCTTTATTTCTTTCTCTGAACCAATTCTAATTTGTTTAATTTTTGATTTTGTAATAATTAGACGATTGTTTTTACCAGCATTTGAAGCAAATTCAGTTGATTTGAAATCAACACTATTTATGTTATTATCTTGAATAGTTACTGCATTTTTTTGTTTACTATTTACTATCGTGATATCATTTTTTATGTTAGCATGGTCAATAGTTGATTTGCTGTTATTCGTTGAAGATTTGTTGGGTTTATTATCATCAATTTTGGCTATTGAATTATTAATTCTCGATGCATTATTTGAGCTATAAAGAATATAGATCCCTCCACCCAACAGCATGAAACCCATTAACCAAAAGAAAGCAAAACGTTTCTTTCGTTTTTCATTTGTTGGCATTTCTTTGTCCAATATCTTTTGCATATTCTTCCAGGCATCTTGTGCCGAAAAATTAGGCGTTGGATATTGCTTCATATCTTTCATTTCGTTATCCATATCATCCAATATTTGCAACCTTTGTAAGGTTATTCTGAAAAATTATTTTTAATTTATTTCTACCTTCATTCAAATGCCATTTCACCGTTCCTTCTTTCATTGCCAATGATGCCGATATTTCTTTTATTGAATAATCTTCAATATAGAATAAACTGCATACGACTCGGGTGCTTTCTGCCAAACGTCCCAGATAAACAAAAACCTCGTTTTCATCAAAATTTTTAAATGGGTTTGAGGTGGTATCTGAAACGATATCGCTAGTTAATTCTACCACATTTACTTTGGTTTTTTTGTCTCGAACTACTGTTAATGCTGCATTTCTTACAATGGTATACACCCAGGTAAACAGGTCAGCTTTTTCGATATCGTATTGATCTATGTTTTTAAAAACACGCAACATGCCATTATTTACAGCGGTAACGATGTCTTGTGAATCATCAAAAAATTTATTACATAAATTAAACATTGCAGGATAAAATTGCAGATACAATTTCTCCTGGCTTACTCTGTCATTTCTTTTACAGCCTTCTAATATGTTGGCTAGATTATCTATTGTTATAACTATTTAATGATCCCAAAAAGGGCGGGTGATTTTATAAAAAATATCTTACTACTTCACCGTTAATGGTGAAATAGTCACTTCATTATTGTTTGGCCAGGTAAACACAAATTTCCCATCGCTCATAAGTTCAAAACTTCCTGTATATGTTTTATTACCAAAGTTGATTGAAAAAGGATGCGTACCAGTTTGAATATTTTTAAAACTATTTATAGAGCTTGCTACACTTCTTGTATTGCAGGTTGTTGGCGAAATACTAACTCCGGAATAATCTATTTGATAATCATTGTTTGAATTAAACGACAAAATTTTATCAGTAGTGCAATTGTATTTTCTTGATGTATTAGCTGTAAAAACCAGCTTTTTTACACCACTTACTTCTTCTACTGATGGAGTTATTAGCAACTTATCTCCTAAAATAAAATTAGTGGTATCAGATCCACCCGAAATAATGGTATCGCCACTTACCCAGACTGTTCTTCGTTGGGAGTAAATTCCATCAATTGCAGTGATGGTTGCATAGCCAGTTAATCCAGAAAAACTAATTGTTTCTTCTGTTCTTTTTGCATTATTAGCGTGCAAACTGTAGCTAAGAAGTGGGTTAGATGTGCTAACAGCCCAGCTAATTTGATTTCCTGTGATAGCATTGTGAACCGATAGTGAGATTGGTTCATTTTGTTTGATGCCTGCTAATTTTGATGAAGTCATACTAAAATTTGTTCCGTAATCTATAGTATAGTCAATATTGTCCACTGTGATAATATACTGTGCATATACATTTCCGGAACTTGCAGTTACTGTGTATACACCTGAACCATTAAATTTGATGGTGGCATTGTTAGCAATTGTTTCAATTGAAGTATTGGTATTTGGTGTTATAACCCATACAATTTTATCTGTAAAGTTGTCGTCTCCAAAAGTTAGCAAAACGGGTTCGTTTTTTTTAATGTTATCGATGGTCTGTTTAAATAATAGCGTTTTGCTATTATTATCTGGTGTATTTTTTTTGCAACCAATTACTAGCGTTATTACTAGAATTGATAGAAAACCTTTTTTTAAATCCCACATACCTTACTTATTTAATGTTTATCATCCATTGTTCGAGATTTCAAAACCTGAACATTGCTGGATCGATTTGCATATGATATACTACACAAAGTAAGGAAAAGGTTGGAATATTTTAAAAATATTAATGAAATGGTACATCCATGGTATTAACTGAATAAAAAGGGTTACAGTTTTGGTATTATATACGCGATAAATTTGGTATCGTTTGCATTAAAAACAGGTGGTTTTATCGCGTTCCATTTTGTTATTTTGATGGCTTATTCTAGTTTAGTGCCATCTTTGCTGCCGGTATAAAATTATTTTAATTGAATTTCTATTCTTTTATCTCTTTAAATTTGCAGCTACACTGTTCTATTTTAAGATAAATATTACACAACAAACTTTTGAAACAAACCTTATGCTTAAAAGAATTTTAAAAAGCTCCTTGTTACTTTGTACAGCTTTATTTGTAGGAAAAACCTATGCACAAGTTGACCCACATTTTTCGCAATACTATGTATATCCTCAGTCGTTAAACCCAGCATTAACGGGTATTATGGACGGTGATTATCGTGTGGCTGGAATCCATCGTAGTCAATGGTCAAATATCGATGGAGGCTTTAGCACTATTGGTGTTGCAGGCGAATATGCGACTGAAAAAAATATCAATTTTGGTCTTGGTTTGTTTCAACAATCTGCTGGCAACGGTGGTTATAAATATTTTACTCCTTATGCCTCGGTTGCATATACAGGAATAAAATTTGGTAATGATGGTAATCATCATATCAGTATTGGCATTAATGCTGGAATCATCGATAGAAGATTTGATGCTTCAAAATTTAGAACTGGAACCCAATATGATGCGAGTTATCCTGGTGGATGGAATTCTGGTGCTGCTTCTGAGGTGCTTCTTAACCCAAGCCAAACATCTTTTGATATGGGTGCAGGAGTATTGTATTATGATGCTACTCCAAATAAAAAAGCAAACATTTTTGCTGGTTTTTCTACTGCACATCTTACACAACCTACAGACAGATTTGTAAATAACTCTGATTCAAGAGTGCCTATCAGATATACATTACATGGTGGGGTTAAAATAAACATCAGTGAAACATTTAGTCTTACGCCAAATTTCCTTTATATGAAACAAGGAACAGCAGAAGAGAAAATGCTAGGTGCTTATGCACAATTAAAAGCTGGAGAAGGATTTGATTTTCTTTGTGGTGCTAACTATCGTTTCAACGATGCATTTGTTCCATTTGCAGGCTTCTTCTATAAAAGTGTTGTTCTTGGTTTAAGC
>CANGOT010000205.1 GCA_947455425.1 Chitinophagaceae bacterium
ACAAATGAGCTCAAACATCAAATCTCTTTTATTGTGTTCTATAACAGTCGTAGCATCTATATTCACAAATGCTCAAACATTAAAGAAAATTATTTTGGATGAAAATGACATACATAGTGGACACTATATTGTTGTAGAGCCAGAAAATAAGGATTCGATATCGGGTGTATTGATTCTCTTAGCTGGATTTGGGCAAGTTCCTGAAAACACTCCACCAGAAACAAAACTGCATAATGTGGCATATTCAAATAATATTCTAACAGTTTTTACTCTGCTGGAAATAAGTTATATGCTGATTCGATAACTGAAATAAAATTGACGCGGGTAATTAGTGATGTTATCACCCGATATAATGTTCAAAGGAACAGATTTGTATTAGGAGGTTATTCTGCAGGTGGAATGATTGCATTAAGGTATGTAGAACTTTGTAATGAATTCCCCAAAAAATTTCCCATTCAACCAAGTGGTGTATTTACTGTTGATTCACCAATTGATATTTTTACAATTTATGAGCAATTAGAAGAAAGTGTTAGAAACAACTATTCCGAAATAGCTGTAGAAGAGGCTGCAAGAGCAATTAAACATATAAAAAATGATCATGGAATTCCAAAAGAAAACATCTCAGTTTATGCAAAATTTACTGCTTTTAGTATGAATAAAAATTACAGCCAAAATGAAAAATATTTAATAAAAACACCTGTAAGAACATATCATGATGTAGATATAGCCTGGCGAATTAAAAATCGTAATCAAACTGTTCACGGATAAAATTATGAGGTTACCGCAGAACTAATTAATCGTTTAGTTTTATTTGGTAACAACAAAGCAGAGTTTATACAAACGTTTCAAACAGGCTACAGATCAAACGGTATACGACATCCACATTCTTGGTCAATAGTGAATGAAATTGAATTTATCAAATGGATGAAAGATCTTATCAGGTAAATAAAAGAAACAAAAAACATCTAACAACTGCCAAAATAGAAAGTTGGGTTTTAAGCATAATAATGTTTGTATATAATTCAATTCGTTTATAAAAAAATATCATACCATGATATAACAAATACTACTTTGTTAAACCTAACCTACTCATACTTATTTTTGATAACTTAATCATAAATAAAAATCTACAACTGTAATTATTACCATGAAATATTTTTATGTCATCATTACTTTTCTGCTTTCAGCTAATTGCTTTTCACAAGAACAAAAACAAATACCACAGTTTAAAAAATCTTCATATCCTGATTCTAAATTCATCACAAAATGCGACACATTTAAACTAGGTCTAGTAAATATCATAATTACAATGACCCAGCCCAAGGAAAATAGTTCTGAAAAATTTTCTTGTCGTTCCTGGCTTACAATAAGAAAAAAAAATAAAATCATTCATCAAGAATTTTATGATATAGAACCTGTGGGAGGCTGTTCAGGTCTTTATGTACCTGCTATACAACCTTGCAGCAATTATTTTATCTTTTCAAAATTTGGAGACTATAATGGACAAACTTTAATAATTGATTCTACTGGCAAATTAACAACTTTAACAGGTGGAGCATTCTCAATATCAAATAACAAGAACTATCTTTTTGCAACCTACGATTCAGACATTTCCGGTATTACAGTATATGATCTCAAGAATAAAAAAACTGTACTAAGTCAGGAAAGTAAGGATGAAAGACAATTTCTTAATTTTTACTTTCAAGACAATAAATACTTTGTAAGCATTTTCAATGACAAACCCACTTCAACAGTTCCTGTTGGCTTTATTGATATTAAAAATAAGAAAATTGTAATAATTAAGAAGCAAAAAACGTTTCTAAAAAAGAGCTGCAAACTCAACACTTATAATGCTGTTCAAAATTTATCAAAGTGTAATTGTGGGCAGTAAAAATTTTATAAAATCTATAAAATTCGCAATTTTATCTTCTATTATCTTTTATAAAATTCCTCTCCGATAAGTTCACAATACATTATTCCCTATTTACCAAATACGCTAACCTAATTTTGCAAACAACTTATGGTAGAAGCATATAATTTTTTAGCATCCTGGCAATTATTTCCCGAGAAATGTAATTTTCAAAATGGTGTAACACCCAAAAGCGGTAATTGTAAAATAGAAAGTATAAATAATAAAGAGTTAAGCATTAGTATTAGTTGGCTTAGTTTAGATAACGAGGCATTTTATGCTCAATACAACACAACTCCCAATGGTGAAAAGCATCCATGCAATAATGAATTAGCTGACTCAATTCTTTGCGAAATAGTAAATTCATCTGTAATGAAAACAGTATTTTACAAAGGTGATTTTATTGCATTGGAAGTAACAAATGAAATTCTATCTAATGGATATATGAAGGTTACTCAAAAAGGTATGAATAAAAAAAATGAGCCTTTTACCAACACAGAAATATATCACAAAGAGCTTAGCGTTTTGCCTTACGCTTCTTCAGCAGCTGGTGTTGCTGTTCGCCCAACAGGAGAAGGTGTGATTAAACACAAAGCCCTAAGTGCAATGGAAGAACAAACCAATATGCAACTTAACCAAATAAAAGAACAAATTGAGTTATTGGCAAGGCAGGCACAAGAAATCAGAAAAAGAAAAGAACTGAGTATGATAATTTATGATGCCAAGATTAGTTTTAAACCACAAATTGGACAAACCTATCATCTCTATGAAAATAAAAATTCCATCCACGTTTTATCTTTAGTGTCACCACAAGAATGGGGCGAAAATGGTCCTTTTAAACAGTTTGTTGCAAGTGTGCAACTGCTTGCCGACCATACCTGGCGTGAAGTTTAAACCTAAGTAGCAATGATTTTTATGAATGGCATTATGAATTCATGTTTTGTACCTGTATTTTTACATATACAATCAATCAACAATGCTATCAACATATAATTCGCAAAAGTTTAGATTCTGGTCGTTTGTCTCGATGGTATTATTGGTTTTTGTTCATGAATACAATCTCAACGAAAGCAATTTAAAACCCTGGACATTACCTAATGAACCACTCACATTAACAGGTTTTACAGAGTATTTTTTGGCAAATGGATTATTTCGATTTCGCATTCCAATGTTATTTATCATCTCGGGCTATTTGCTTTCATTAGGAGATACTTTGCCATATAAAAAGAGGGTGAAGAAAAAGGTTAAAACCCTTTTATATCCATATCTTATCTGGAGTGCTTTTGGTTTGCTACTTACTTATTTTTTTGAAATATTTGATTATGGCAAGAGCATCATAACTGCCACTTCTATGGTGCAAATTGATAACACTAGAATGTTGTTGCATCAATATCATTGGTATGAGGTATTGGGCAGATGGATTTTTTTTCCAGTAAGTTATCAGTTATGGTTTATACGTGTGTTGTTTATTTACAATTTGGCTTATCCTTTTCTCAGCTGGTGTGTGATACATAAAACAGCAAAATGGATTTTATTTTCAATTGCAATATTGCTATGGATTTCAACATCCGGATTCATTCTCATTGAAGGTGAAGGTTTATTGTTTTTTTCATTAGGCATCTTGATTCAAAAAACAGGATTCGATATTGATGTGGCTAATAAATGGCTAAAACCCAAAGTTTGGTTTGTTGTATTTATAAGTTTTTGTTTTTTGAAAACCTGGGTAGCATTTAAAGGATACTTTGATGGCGTTTTTATTTTGTTATTACTCTTACACAAAGTAGTTGTTTTTAGCGGTTTAATTACTGCCTGGTTTGGATGCAACTGGTTAGTAAAATACTTTATCAATAAAAGATGGTTCATACATGTCGCTGCTTTTGGATTTATGATTTATGTATTACATGCACCTGTAGTGGTGTATATCAATAAAATGATCTCATTACATTTTCAGCATTTTAGCTATTATAGAATAGTGAGTTTCTTAATAGTACCAATTATTCTTGTGTTGGTATCAATTGTTATTGGATATAGCTTAAGAAAGTTTATGCCCCGAATTTATAGTGCTGTTACTGGAAACAGGGGTTTGCAAACAAATAGTATTTATGATGAAGCCATTATAATAAAGAGAAACAACAATTTATAAGTTCGTGAACTAAATACAGCTTTAAAACCTTAAATTATATTAATCAGTTCTTCAATATATTTGATTTAGTTTATTACAAAGATTTTGTGGGTTGCAAAACCTACAACCACTTACAACAGCAAAAAAAAATACCAAATGAATTTTAATAACAAAACCGTTTTTATTACAGGAGCTTCTCGTGGCATAGGTAAAGCAATTGCATTAAAACTTGCAAAAGATGGTGCAAACATTATTGTTGCTGCAAAAAGCACTGAAGAAAATGCTAAACTAGGTGGCACTATTTATAGTGCAGCAAAAGATATAGAAACCGCAGGTGGAAAGGCTTTGGCTGTGCAGCTTGATATTAGAAACGAAGAGCAAATTAAGGAAGCAGTTGCTAAAGCTGTTGATACTTTTGGTGGTATTGATATACTCATTAATAACGCATCTGCCATTCAGTTAACTGGCACTTTACAAACAGAAGCCAAACGATTCGATTTGATGCACGATATCAATGTTCGTGGTACATTTTTAATGACACAAGCAAGCTTACCTCATTTGCAAAAAAGTAACCATGCACATATACTTACATTATCTCCACCCATTAACTTAATTAATAAATGGATGGCTCCACATATTGCTTATACAATGAGCAAGTTCAATATGAGTATGATGACATTAGCATGGGCTGATGAGTTCAAAAAAGATGGTATTGCCAGCAATGCGTTATGGCCTAAAACAACTATAGATACTGCTGCTGTAAGAAATTTGCTGGGCGGGCAAATCTTGGCTAATATGAGCAGAACAACAGATATATTAGCAGATGCCGCCTATTATATTTTAAGTAAAAACAATCTTGAATACACTGGCAATACTTTTATTGATGAAGATGTTTTGTCAAAAGAGGGCATCACCGATTTATCAAAATATAGTGTAATAGCTGGTGCAACATTATATCAGGACTTATTTGTTTAATTCAATTATGAATGCAAGTACAAGAAAACATCCTTGCAAAAGAAAAAAAATAATTCTTGAGACT
>CANGOT010000206.1 GCA_947455425.1 Chitinophagaceae bacterium
CTACTATATTACCATTTTTTGCTGTAAATGAAACTATGCTAATTGCACCTTTAGTAGGATGGATAATATTTCCAGAAATTCTGTAGTTAATAGTAATGTTTGCAGTATTATAGATGCTATCACAACCACCTAAACTTTTTAAAGTATCTTTTACAACAGTTGAATTGGTATAAACATTTCCTTTATAAGTTACACTATTGCAACTACTAAGATTAATGTTGATGTTAGTAGCAGTTATAGGAGCGATGTTAATATTTACATTATTATAAACACTATCGCAGCCTGCAATGTTTTTTAATGTATCTTTTATGTTAGTAGAACTGGTATAAACAGTTCCCAAGTAAGTTACACTTGCACAGCTATTTAAATTAGTATTATTAGTAGTAGCAGGAGGGCAATATGTAAATCCGCCTATGCTGTCTGCACCAATTACATTAGTAACCTTTACATATCCACTGGAACCATTACCCACAGTTGCATTTATAACACTATCATTTACAACTGAAAAGCCAGATGATGCAGTTGCTCCAAATTTAACAGCTGTAGCACTTGTAAAGTTTGAACCTTTAATAGTAACCGTATTTCCTACAGATGCTTTTGTTGGACTAATAGAAGTTATTGATGGTGGTAAGGTGAATAATGTGTTAGTAATAAATATATCATCAATATTCATATCATTATTAGCAGCCCCAATACCTGCAAGGTTTATACATTGAATGGCAAAATAATAAACGCCACTTGCTGATGGTGTAAAGCTATTTACACTTTGGGTGTATTTAGATGAATCTACTGGGTTAACAATGCTAGTTCCAATAGCACCGGTAGCAAGCGTTGTAGTATCGTTTGCAGCTGCAGCAAAAGAGTTAATCGTAATTCCCGTATTAGGATCTGTTGGTCTATAATAGTAAACTAAATAATACTGTGTGCCAGCTGTAAGTTGCACAGCTGGACTTATTAGCCAGTCGCTATTATTTCTTCTAGTATAAATAAACTTAGTCCCTGATCTTGCCCCAATTCCGTTTCTTGAAGTAGTTTGTGATGAGGTGAAATTGGTTTTGCCCGCACCAGTACCCGTTGTGGCAGTCCAGCAAGTAGGTACAATACCGTTTCCTACAGTACTTAAACCTTCAAAACCCTGTATCAATGGTAAGTTTGTTATTACTCCACAGGCGGTTATAAATGTTGTGAATTGTGTTGCAGGACTTGTGCTGCTTCCACAATTACTTACTACCCATATATAATAAAATGTTGAACTTGTCAATCCATTTACTTGTGCAGAATCGATGAGAACACCACTAACACCAAGTGTTGCAGTGCTAAAGTTATTGGTAGTATTATAATAAACATTGTATCCACTTGATGGTGTGTTTGCTGGAGCTGTCCATTTAACCAAAATTGATGAAGACGTAATATTACTTATTGTCAACCCACTTGGAGGTAAACAAGCAGGAACTGTTAACAAATTGATGATATAATCTTCTGTTTCTCCCTGAGGAAAGGTTGTGCAACTCATTGTTTTGTTGATAGAAGCTCCGCCACCTGCAGCTCTTGATCTCACTCTTAATAATGTTCTTCCCAATGCTGCATTTGCAGGCACTGTTAATGTTGCTAACCCTGTTGTACCTGTTATTGTTACAGCAGCATACTCTGTGGAATCGAATGTGCCATTATGATCCCAATCAACCCATGCACCAGCTAAACCATTTCCACTTAGTTTGGTTCTTAATGTGTAGTTAAATGTTTGATATAATGAAGGAACTGGTTTTGTAGTATCTATAGCATATGCAATGGCATTTTCTCCAGTTGAAGCACTAGCTAAAGTACTACCTATTATAATTACAGAGTCAATAGAAGGAGCAGTTGCAGCTGTGTGTAAAGTAGTTCCATTAAGTGGGCTGCAATAATTACAAATTGATGTAGGATAAACATTAATCAAAACAATATTTGAATTTGCCGAATTTGTTCCGCAGAATGTGATTCTTCTGAAATATGTTTTACTGGTTACAGTTGCTGCAATATGATTACCCAATGTTGCATTAGTAATATCTGTCCAGTTGGTACTATCTGGTGATGATTGCCATTGATAAGTTAAACCTGTAACACCTGTTGTGCTAGCAGTATCAAATAAATTAAAGGAAGTATTAGGGCAAATTGCTTTCACAGAAGCATATGCTGTTCCTGGATTTGGTGTGCCATTACATGAATTGCCGGCTAATACATTTATTGTATAATCTTCAGTTTCTCCATTTGTGTAGCTAGTACAAGCTGTTGAAATACCCAAACCGCCACCAGTATTGTTTTTTGAGCGAATACGCATTACTGTATTACCCAAAACAGCAGTTAACGGAACCGTGAAATTTACTGTTCCTCTTTGACCATTGGTAACAACTCTGACATATTCTGATGAATCAAATTTTCCATTTTGATTCCAATCAAACCATGCAGATGCAATGCCATTACCAGGGGCAAGTGTTAAACCAACAAATAGACTATAGGTTTGAGCTTGTTGTAATTTTGGAAAAGGTAAAACTGATGAATCTTTATATAAAGTATAAGGAGCAATACCTGAACTTATATTTCCTACCCAGGGTGTTCCAATAATATTTACAGTATCTATTGAAGCTCCAGTTGTTCCTGTATTTAAAATTGTTCCATTAGTAGGACTGCAATAACAATTGATTGGCAAATTTAATTTTAATGTGTCTACACTTGAATAGCTGAAATTACCACCGTTGCAAATAATTTTTCTTCTGAAATAGGTTAAAGAAGATATACCCGTTTTGATGGTATCTGTTGTTTCTGTAGCACCAGTAATATCAGCCCAGTTGATATTGTCGGCAGATGATTGCCATTGATAGGTTAAACCACCTAAGCCACTTGTAGCACCATTAACACTTAGTATAAATTGAGTATTAGCACAAACAGGATTATTATTTGATAATGTTGTTCCACCAGTTGGACTTCCAGCACAACCAATTGCTTGTATTACATAGATTACATAGTCTTCTGTTTCACCATTGGTATAAGAGTTACAAGAATTTGCAATACCTAGTCCACCACCAGTATTATTCTTTGTACGAATACGCATCATTGTTGCTCCTAACACTGCATTTGCAGGTACTGTTAAAGTAATTGTACCACTTTGACCATTGGTAACTACTCTTGTATATTCAGTAGAATCAAATGTTCCGTTATGGTTCCAATCTACCCAAACAGATGCAATACCGTTTACTGCAGGTGGACCAGTTACAGTTGTTAATCCAACCAACAAACTATATTGTAATGATTGTTGTAAAGTTGCAGTAGGAACAAGAGATGAGTCACTATTTAAAGTATATCCACCAGTAGCAATCCCGGTGCTTGTATGGTTTAGATTGGTTCCAATTATTTTAACTGTGTCAATAGATACACCAGTATTACCAGTGTTTAAGTTAACACCTGTATTAGGCCCACAATAACAATTGATAATAGCATTTGCAGTAACTTTAATAGCAGTTGAATAGTCAAACAATCCACTACCTGCACATATTGTTTTTCTTCTGTAAAAAGTATTTGTGGTAAGCCCAGATTTTGTTGTTGAAGTAGTTGTATCTCCTGAAATATCTGTCCAGTTGGTGCTATCCAATGATGACTGCCATTGATAACTTATTCCTGTTACTCCATTGGTAGAACCTGCAACAGATAGTGTATAAGAAGTACTCGGACAAACTAGAATGCTTGTAGAAGATATAGTTCCTCCTGTTGGGGTTCCTGTACAATTGTTTTGTAGTTGCGTAATTACTACACTATCTATATATACACTTTGACTAGCTAAAGTTCTTGCATTAGAATAGCAATTAAATGCGAAATTGTAATTGCCAGCAACAGTAGGTGAGTAGTCAATAGACCATTGCGTATAAGTTGTATTAATGATATTTGAACTATCAGCCAATGTTATTGTTTGCGATGCAACAGTTGTGTCTGTACCAATTGTAAACTTTAATTTACCAGTATCAGCAGTGGCTCTAATTCTTACCCAAAATGTAATATTACAAGTGTTGGTATTTAATGCTAATTTAGGAGTAAACATCCAGGCATCATTGGCATTCGTTGCATTTCTCACGCATCTTAAGCTAGCTGTTCCACTTACAGAATAGGTTGCAGTAGTGTTTCTAGACCAGGTGCTGCCAGTTCCGTTATTAATATTTTTCCAACCTGTCGGTGGAAATGTTGCACTTTCAAAACTCTCGCTCAAAAGTTTGGTTTGTGAAAACATCTTTCCAACAGTCATCGAACATAGTAATAGCAAAATGTAAATCTTTCTCATAAATTTTAAGTTGTATAAATTAAAGGGTTAATGCAGTATTTGTTTTTTAAACGAAAAGTCTCTTAGACTTTTGCCTCCGGCCAAGACTAAACAAAAGTAGGGTTGGTTTAATCATTTCAAAAAAAATAGTCAAAATATTGATCCCTGGTAAATTTCAATTCCAAAGAACAAATGGCTGTTTTACTTCAAAAAAGATGCTTTATTCAGATTAAATTGAATGTTTTTAATGAATTATTCCACTACAAATTTCTTATTTGATATACTGCCATCATTCATTATTGCTTGAACATTGTAAACACCTCTTGGAAATTTTGCTATGCTTATGGTTTGATGTTTTAATGTATTATTGAATTGTTTAATCATTCTTCCAGTTATATCAACAATAGCTATTTGTTTAGCATTGATAGAACCAATATTTACTTGCCCATTTGCAGGGTTAGGGTAAATGATTATTTCGTTGATAGTTGCTGGTTGTTCTTCTATAATTTCTCGCTTTGTTAAAACTATATTGTGTTGAATAAAGTCTTTGTCCCAGGCAGATACTTCAGTAATTGCATCACTCATTCCTAATTCCAAATTGCCAATTCCTTTTTGTTTCAATACTAAAACAAATAATTCAGTTCCATCATCCAATGTTATATCTGTTGCAGTTTTATCTGTCCATAAGAAACTAATATTACCATTTTTGTTGGCTTGTTTATCATTAAAATCAATATTAAGTTTATTGTTTTCAATA
>CANGOT010000207.1 GCA_947455425.1 Chitinophagaceae bacterium
ACCACCTTTTCAATAATACTATTTGGCATTGTTGGTGCTGAATCTTCTTTTAAAAGTCCTGTATCGGCACGGCTAAATAATGATTGCATAATTAGTTGCCTATCTGCTTTATCAACACTTGCATCTTTTATCATTGCTAAATAAACATAGGTAAGTCGTTCTCTTTCTTCTGCATCACGAGCCAAGTGAAAAGTGCTAAAAGTAACTTTTGTTAATGCTCTTATTCCAAAAGCTAAAAATGATAATAGTGTTATAAAAATTATTGTCCATCGTAGGGCAAGTGTTTTGTCTTCGCCAAAAAATGATTTTAACATTCCTTCTGGTGTAAGCCATAGCAATGAATATAAAATTAAACAACCTAAAACAACTAAACCTATAAGCCAATAGAGAGATTTCCAACCTTCACTTTTTAATTCTATGGCTCTATCTTTCCAATATTCGGCAGGTTTTTTTAAACGTAATAATTCTTCGTAGGAAGTTTCAAGGTCTTTTATTTTTTTCTTTGCATCAACATCAAATTTTCCAAAATCTTCTTGTGTTGTACCATACCAAGTATTAAAAAGTGTTTCTTTTTCTTTCTTTAATTCATCTATCAATTGTACATATTCTTTATACTTCTCGTTTGCATTATTGAGGTGTTCTACTGTTTGTGTTTCGGCTACGGTTAAATAATCTTGAAAGTCATTTTTTAATTTGCTTAGTGATGCTTTTTCAGCATTTCTGCGTTCTACAATTATGCTATGGTCTTTATTAATAAACTCATAAGCCAATAACATTCCTGAAAATGAATCTTTATTGTTGGCATTAAAACTATTTTCATCAACAATGTAATTAAAGGCTGATACAAATGATTGAGATTGGTCTTTATAAACCTTTATTAAAAATTCAACCTCTGAACAAGAATATGGTAAAGGGTGTTGATTGAGTTGCGTTATTTTACTGCTAACTTGATTTTGCCAATAGTTGTTTAATGTGTGTTCGCTTTCGTTTAAGTAAGAAACAACAAATGAATCAATACTATTACGAATATTGAGAAAATAGGCTTTTGATTGTTGCAACTGTGAAGGTAATTCTGTGCCTAATTTATCCCATCCATTAACTTGAGTATTTAAAAATTCATAAATAGCACTAACAGATTTAAAAGGTGTTTTAAAGTTGATATAAGGAAAACTAAAAGTTTCTTCAATTGTATTAAACCAATCAGGATAGGCTGCTTCGGTTATTTTTTGTCGTATTTCTTTAGTTGTCATTTTACAATACTATTAAATTTAAAACAAAGGTTATTTTATTTCCTCTACCTCAAAAGCCTGATGCAGCAAGGCTTTTAGCAGTTGCTCTGTGGCTTGTTGATTGGCTATAATATGTTCTTTTAATTGTTTGGTTTTGGCTAATTGTTTTTCTATTTCGGCTACTATTCTTTTTTGCTCTGATAGTGGTGGAAGAGGAATTGGAAATGATGCAATATTTCCCATACTTAAATTTGCTCGCCCTGGTGCAAATGAGCTATCAGTCATCATTTTTAAAGCAAGGTTTGAATTCATTAAGTTGAGCAAATAATCTTTACTTATCAAGTTGTGTTCAATTCTTAAAATACAAACAGCTTGATTAATATTTGCCACCACATCCAAATCAAAAAGTGCAGTTCTTCCAATTGAAGCTCCAACAATATTCGTTAGAATATCCCCTTTTTTCAAAATAGAACGTGGTTCAATTTCATTAAATTTTTCCTCAACATAAGTTGCTTTAGTTAAATCAATTTTAAAACTATCAACATTCTTACTCGTTATAAAAAGTATTCCTTCGTTTTCAGAAACATATTGAACGCCTTGCCAATTTGGTGAAGAACCTTTAGTAATGGTATCACATATCTCTCCTAACCTGCACCACACCCAATTTTCAGGAATTTCAAAAGGTATTTCGTTGGGTTTAATTGGTGGTAAAGGTTTTTCTTTTTTGCCTGTTTTTTCTTTGGCTGCTTTTATGCGTTTTAGTAGCTCTTGGGCTGGTTCATCTGCATTGTTTTGCTTTACTAATTTGCCTTGCACAGCTTCTTGTAAAATGGCTTGGTTAAGGTTTTCGAGTTCGTTTAATTGTGCGATTAGTAGTTGTTCAACTTGCTGTGTTTTATCATATTCATTTAATACTTTCTCAATTTCAACAAATAAATCTTCGTACCCTTTTACATTTTCGCCTTGTGAAATTAATACTACTTCGTCTTGAATTTCTTTGGTACAATCTGGAAGAATTAATGACTTTAAATTTTCAGCATTGGCTTTAGGTCTAAAATTCCCTTCGTTTAAATTTACTATTTGACTCCAATAAGCAAAGCTGTGCAAAAACAAATAAATATAGTTTGGATTAACTTCTTTTTTTGCTCTGATGCGAATTAAGTAACCTGCAAAAATTGAGTGTGTTGGTGGGTCTGTTATTTTAAAACTCTTACCTGTTGTGCCACCAGTTCGAGCAATTAAAATATCATCATTTTGCAACAAATAAGTTTCTTCATCATTGCAATTGCAATAAGGTACAGTATCCCAATTTACTTTGCTTTCGTGTATATCACTTATGCGTAAAAATTTATTTTTTCCAGTTTCTTGTGCAGAAGCATTGTAACCATATTGAGTGCTAACAATTAACTTTTCTAACCTTACAGGATTATTATATTTCTCGAATAGATGAATGAGAATTAAAGTATTTCGTATTTGCTTTTTTATTTCCTGTTTGTCCGAAATAAACGTTAGAGGAACATATTCAAAATTTAATTTGCTCATAATTCCAGTTCGTGTATTAATTGATTAATTTGGCATTGATTATTTTTTATGGTTTCAATTATCTCACCTCTGTTGTAAGTAATTTCTTCAACTTTTTTATTTGGATTTTTAATATCCAAATCGTAACCTCTTTCAATAATTGTATCTATCGAAACTTTCCAGCATACTTCGCTTTCTTCTCTGTTGTTCCACCAAGTTTTTATGGTATCAAACTCTTCTATGCGTATCGGTTTTGTTTTGTTATAAGCCTTTGCCCCTTGTGGCAAACTATGTTCGTAGTACCAAATTTCTTTTGTCTTTTTTCCTTTCTCAAAAAATATTAAATTGGTGTTTACTGTGGCATAAGGTGCAAACACACTTTGTGGCAATCGCACAATGGTATGCACGTTGCAATCTTCCAATAATTTTTGTCTTACTCTTTGCTTAACACCTTCGCCAGTAAGGCTTCCATCTGGCAACACAATGCCTGCTCTGCCACCATCTTTAAGCAATTGTATAAAGAGAATTAAAAACAAATCGGCACTTTCTTTTGTGCGATAATTAAGTGGAAAATTAGTTTCCATTCCATCGCCTACCACACCACCAAATGGTGGATTGGCAACAATTATATCTACTCTGTCTGCTTGTTTTATTGAGGTTAGTTCTCGGCTTAGTGCATCAGTATTTAGTATTTGTGGCACTTCAATATTGTGGGTAATAAGGTTTACAACACTTAGCATAAAAGGCAATGGTTTTAACTCTGTACCTGTAATGGTTTGTTGCAAGGTTTTTCTATCGTCAATGTTGTTTACTTGCTTGTTTAAATGCTCAATTGCACACACCAAAAAACCTGCTGTGCCACAAGCTGGGTCGGTTATTTTTTCGCCCAACTTTGGATTCACCATATCAATAATAAACTGTGTTACGGCTCGTGGTGTGTAAAATTCGCCAGTGTCTTTTTTGGTGGCAAGCCCTTGTAAAATATCTTCGTAAATAGCATTAAAAATATGATGCTCTTTACTGCTGTTAAAATCTATTTCGTTTAGCTTGTTAATGGCTTGGCGAAAAGTAGTACCACTTTTCATATAGTTATTTGTGCCATCAAAAATGTTACGAATAATAACGCCCAAACGATTGTCTGCTGCTACTTGCAGCTCTTTTAACTGTGGAAATAATTTGTTGTTTACAAATTGTATTAATTCATCGCCAGTAATGCCTTCATCATTTTCTGCCCAATTTCGCCACTGCAATTCTGCTGGTATTGGTGAAGTATATTTGGTATCTAATATTTCTTTTTCCTTGTCCTTATCGTCAAATAATTTTAAGAAAATCATCCAACCTAATTGTTCAATGCGTTGTGCATCGCCACTTAACCCTGGGTCTTTTCTAAAAATATCTCTAATTGATTTTATTACTCCTGAAATGTTGCTCATTGATTAGTTATTATAATACACTGACAAAATGTTTTCAATTTTAAAGTCAGGAAGATTTTTTGTTAGATTTATTTTTGAATGAAATAACCAAATTTTTGTTGCTATTTCTGGACTATCTAAAAGATTATTCTCTTGAATAAAGTTTATTATTTCTCTTACTGTTGAGTTGTAACTTTTATTTATAACCATCATTACTGCATTCTCAAATCTTAAATCTTTATTAACAGCAGTAAGTAAATTAGATAAATCGCCTCCAATATTGGCTCTTGTAGAGGTTTTAACTTCCCCAATAAATATTTGCTTTCTTCTACTGATATTGTTCTCGTGAAGCACAAAATCTGGTCTAAAATTTACTCTTAATTTCATAATGTCGAAATCCATTGTTAATCCATTATAATGATTATTTTGTTCTTCCATAATTCTTCTAAACTCTGCTACAAGATATGAAGTGAAATTATTTTCAGCATCTTGATTATACACTTCATTTCTTTGATTGATACCTTGCATATTATATCTTACTGGGTCAATTTTAAGAAATGCTGTTGCTAAATCTATTAAATATTTATCCATTTATGCTATTTTATACAATTCGTTTTCTAATTCTTTAATTGCTTTGTCATAAGCATCTCTGCTGCCAAATGCTTTTATAATTTCTGTTACAGAACCAAATTCATTAATAGGTGGTATTGTTAGTATTTGAATATTCTCAATGTTTTCAATACCTTGGTCGGCATACTTATCAAGTAATGCTTCCAACACTTTTTTACTTTGCTCTCCATATTTGGTAAAATAGTTTCGTTTTTTTACGTTGTTGGCTCTTTCTTTTCT
>CANGOT010000208.1 GCA_947455425.1 Chitinophagaceae bacterium
CCATTACAGTTGCAGCACCCGGACTTCCCATTCCAAAATTTATAATCGTAATTCCATCGGCAGTGGCACATTGAAAGGGTCTGTCTTTACCAATTACTTTCACTTTGTTCCACTTAGCAAACATATCAACGTAGTTACTGAAGTTTGTGAGCAAAATATATTTACCAAAATTCTCTAAAGACTCCCCAGTATATCTTGGTAACCAGTTGTTAACAATATCTTGTTTAGTTTTCATAATTTATACAAAGGTTTACATGTATTTTAATAACATTTGTAAAAGTAAACAAATAAACATAATTGGTGGTACAGATTAATTATCCAGCGTATAATTTCAAGATAAGGCAAGAAGATAAAAATGATTTCATTTATGATGAAATAAGGCGTAAGTGGCTTGTATTAACGCCCGAAGAATGGGTAAGACAAAACTTTATTCAATATTTAATCGAATCAAAAAAATACCCCGCATCTCTCATTGCTGTAGAAAAAGAAATAAAAGTTGGTGAGCTGAGAAAACGGTTTGATATTGTTATTTATAAAAATGATATCCCCTGGATGATTATTGAATGTAAACAAATGAATGTAAAACTTGCATCAAATGTGCTGCAACAAATACTGGGTTATCATTCGCAATTGCAGGCAAGTTTTATACTTATAACCAACGGAAACGAAACTCGCTTATGGCACAAACAGCAAAATGATTTTATTGAAATAAATGAAATACCATCCTGGTAGCAATTAGCTCAACTACACTACAAATACAAGTAGTAATCACTAAGTAAGTTAATAAAAGCTCTAGAGTAATTATCTTCAGTCTCTTTTATTATTATTTCCTCTTCAGATATCTTAGTCTCATTTGTTGAAAAGCTGATGATACTTCTAAAGTAGTAGTGATTAGGTGTTTGTTTCACTCGCACTATTTTATTTACGTACAACAATTTTTCATTAGCCGTTTTAATAAATATGTTTTCATTAAGAAAAGGAATCAGAACATAAAAAACTCCACTGCTGTCTAGTAATCTAACTACATTTTCTATCAGTTCTGCGTAGCTTAATAAAGAGCTATGCATAGCAATGTTTCTTTGGCTGTCATTACTTTTAAGATCGTTTATAAAGAAAGGTGGATTACTAAAAATGATGTCATATTTATATGATGGGTGAAACGTTTTAATGTCATCTAAATATACACGAATCTTGTTTCTCCACTCAGTCAGCTCAATATTGTCTATGGCTTGTTCATATGCATCTTTATCAATTTCAATGGCGTCAATGCTACCATCATTATTTTTTTGTGCAAACATTAAGCTCAATAAGCCAGTACCAGTACCAATGTCCAGAGCTTTTTTATAATTGGAAGTATGATGAGATATACATGCACCAAACAAACAGGCGTCTGTACAAACCTTCATGGCAGTTTTATCCTGATATATTATAAATTGTTTGAACTTAAAAAAGTTATTAGACATGATGCAAAGAAATGATTCAAAAGGATTTAAAATACTTGCGATGGAATTAAAAAAAGATTGCTGTTTAAGATGTTAAAAAATATTTGTGTAATATTTACACAATATCATAATTTTACTCACTAAAAATTGTGCTATATGATAAAAAAAATAAATCATTCCCTGATTAAATTTATCCTCATCCTTTTCTTGTTTGCTGTAAATGCCAATCAAGCTAATTCACAGCAGCGTGTTAAAAAGGTCGTTATGCAAGCCTTTTGGTGGGACTACTGGAATAACAACTACAGATTTAAGTGGGCAGATTACTTAACAGAGCTTGCACCACGCTTAAAAGCTATTGGTGTTGATGCTATTTGGATTCCACCTAACTATAAAAATGATGGCCCTGGCTCGGTAGGTTATGGTCCTTTTGATCAATACGACTTGGGTGATAAAAATCAAAAAGGAGAAACTGCCAGCGATACCGTTAGAACCAGAAGTGGAACAAAAGATGAATTACTTAGAATGATTGCTGTAATGCATGCAAATGGTATTGAAGTGATTCAAGATATCGTATTAAATCACACTACGGGTGCAGGTAATCGTGGTGGTGGTGGTGGTAGAGATTTTACTGCTGCTTCTTCGGCATACAACGATAATGTTTCTAACTACTACAAAAACTTTAGATACAATTGTTATGCAACTCCATTTCTTGATACCAGTGCTGCTGACTACTGGACAAGAAAAGGAAGATGGAGTAAGAATATTCAGAATTTTTATCCAAACCCTAATAACAATGCTGTTAATACAAACTTAATTAACACAGCTTATTTTGGTCCTGATATGGCTTACGAAAATACCAGCATTGGACAAAGCACAAATATTCCAACGTCTGGATCTGTAACTATTAAAGGCGTTACCAAACCCTATTACAATCCTGCACAACCTAGTAACTATATGGCACAAAGTGCAAAAGACTGGATTGTTTGGTATAAAAAACAAACGGGTGCCGATGGGTTTAGATGGGATGCCATTAAACACTACCCTTTTAGTGTGCAGATTGATTTAACCTATGCATTAAAATATCAAAGTGGTTTTGCCAATGGAGGCAACAGTATGTTTAATGTTGGAGAATGGGTAGGCTCATCTGGTGATTGCGATTATTATGTAAGTCAGGTTGTTAAATCTGGAACTCCTGCAGAATCAGGGATTACAAACGAACCTTTGAGTGGTGGTTTTGATTTTGGTTTGCGTGGCTATGGTCCAAATGGTGGCATTTATTCTATGGTTGCAAGTGGGGGTAATTATAATATGCAAAACCTGCCTGGAGAACAACAAAGCTCTCGATACTTTGATTACCCAAATGGAACACGTGTTTATAAAACAGTACCATTTGTGAATAGTCACGATACTTACAGACCCAAATTTACCAGTACCGGAAACTATTTAAAAGCACTGGGTGATGCCAGTGGTTGGGGTGCTGCAGGAGTTGATGAGTTAGGTGGCAACGGTGCTCATATTGATCCTCGTGATTCAAGATTTGCTGCTGCCAATGCTGTGATTGCATCAGTGGATGGCAACCCTTGTTTTTTTATGGAAGATGTGTTTGACTACTTTAGTAAAAATAATCGATGGACACATATTCCATCAAACGCTGATAGTTTACCTTTCAGAAAAGATGTGGTAAACATCATGCAATGTCATCAAAAACTGGCATTTAAAGATGGAGATTATGGTGTACCTACTGCACAAACAGGAACTTCGGCACCAGCTTATATGTATGGTTCTAGTTCAGACCATATTGTTTTTGAAAGAACTGGCAAAGCATTAATTGGTATTACCGATGCTTATTCTCCAGTTAGTAATAATTCTTTAGATCAACAAGTTTGGGTGAGTTGCAACACAGCCTGGATACCTGGAACAATTTTATACGATTACTCTGGAGCTCATGGCATTACTGGAACAACAATACAAGCAGATAGAAGGGTATTAATCAAAACTGCACCTTGCGGACATAATATTCCTAATGCATATGGGCATGGTTATTCTATTTGGGCTCCTTACCCCAATGGCACACCTACAACCGTAGCAGATTTATGGAACTATCTCTCAACATACATTCAACCTAGAGCTGTTACCACACAACAAGAGTGGGAAATGGCTGATGACTTGGGCGATAGTCATTGTGCTAGTTTAGGACAAGGTGGCCAATTGCCTGCTAACTCTACCAACCAAAGAGTTGCAGGTAAAATATTTGTTCAAAATGGAACCAATGTAGCATACTACTTAAAACCAGCAGTAGACAACACAAACATATCTATCTCTCTTTGGGATTTGAATGGTAATAAACTAAGTGAAGCTAGTGGTAACAGCAGTGCTGCATCTCCTATTAGTGGAAGCTTTAGTGCTACTTATACAGGATGGATTACAATTAAAGTAAGAAATGCAGATGCATCACAACCAGCACAAAAAGTTTGGGCAAATGTTACCTACACAGCCCCAACAACTATTAACACATTAGATTCTTTAAACGCTGCTAAAACGCGTGTATCTATCTGGACAGGAAATAAAGGAAACACCGATGTTACTGATTGTGGTAATTGGGAAGAAGGCCTGTTACCTACCAATAGCTCAACAGTTATTGTTCCAACATATTCAAAACCAGTTCCTGTATTTCCTAATGCTATTGCAGGAAGAGTAATTGCAATGACCAATGTTGCTGGTGCATATAAATTAGTTCCAACAGTTACTATTAACACAAAAACAAGTGCAAACACTTACAGCACATTAACTGCAACAGATGGTTCATATGCTACAAGCAACATAGTTCCAAATAGTAATTATACAATAAAGCCATATAAAAACAATGCAATTGCAAAAGCAAACGGATTAAATAGTACCGATGTTTTATTTGTACAACGCCACATTTTAAATACCACTAAACTCAATACTCCTTATAAGATTATTGCAGCAGATGTTAACGGAGATAAAACCGTTAATACATCAGATTTGTTAAGAATTAAACGTGTGATACTTGTTTCAGATACTACATTTACCAAAACAGTTGGCTCTGTTAAAGTAGATAGATTATTTGAATTTGTGGATAGTGCTTATGTTTTTCCAGATTCCACAAATCCATTCCCTTTCAAAGATTCTATTATTACTAGTGCAACTTTAACCGGTAGTGCTGCTAACAGAACTTTCATTGGTATTAAGCTGGGTGATGTTGATAATAGTTGGAATGCTAACACACCACGAGGCGTTACAACAAATCCTGTTGAGTTTGTTTATCAGCAACCTAATCTTAATAAAGCTCAAAACCCTATTAAGGTTCGCATTACTGCCAACAACTTTACATCACTGGTTGCTATGCAATACACACTTCATTTTAATAACAATGATTACGAATTTGTTGCCATTGAAAATAATAAGCTAAACTTTGACTTTAACGATAAACAGGCCAATAAAAATGGTAATATCAGTTTCTTGTGGACAGACGGAACTGCCAATGAAAAAACAATTGATGATGGTAGCGAGTTATTTACTTTAGTGTTACGCTCAACTGTAAACC
>CANGOT010000209.1 GCA_947455425.1 Chitinophagaceae bacterium
AGAATATTGTTTTTGCTGTTGATGCAGATACAAGCCTTAGAGATTTTTATTGGAAATATGATAGAGGAATTATTGCATATGATTCAACGTTGAAAATTCCAATGTCAAATCTTTCAGCTGGTACAGATAATCTAACTGATCAAGAGAAAGCAAAATATACCAATACACATTTGTATGAAATTACTTTTAATAACAAAGGTGGACTTGTAATGCCTATAATTGTTGAGTTTGCGTTTGAGGATGGTACAACACAATTGGAAAAAATACCTGCTCAAATCTGGCGTAAGAATGAAAATAAAGTGACCAAAGTGTTTATGACAAATAAAAAAGCTATTGCTATAAAACTTGACCCAATGCGTGAAACTGCAGATATTGATGAAAAGAATAATACTTGGCCAAGGGTTGATGATGAGCCTAGTAAATTCAGTATCTTCAAGGCGAAACAACAAGTTCGTGGACAAAGTAATGGAGTCAATCCAATGCAAGCATTAGGCGGTAAATAGTTTAATTCTTGAATACAGAAGCCGATTGTGCAAGTGCACAATCGGCTTCTGTATTTTCACTATATCTTTTTTCATTTAGGTAGTTATTATGGGTCTTTTTTATTTAATATCTAAGTATAAAAAAGAGTTAGGAGATTTTGTGGTTACCTATCAATAAGTCAATCGCTGCTTATTGAATACCTCTTGGCATCGTTTTCGCACTAAAGCAAAACTTTAACAAACGCTACTATAATTTTGAACTCAATAAATTGCTTATCATGAAAAAAAATATTCTACTTGTTCTAGGCTTAATATTAAGTACAATATCCTACTCCCAAACAAACAGTATCGAGTATTATATAAAAAAGGCTCCTTTTCTAATGCCAAATATTAATCAACCAAAGTTTGCAAATAAAACTTATAATATCAAAGATTATGGTGCTATAGCTGATGGTAAAACACTTTGCACGAAAGCGTTTACGAGTGCAATAGAAGATTGTAATAAAAATGGTGGAGGAATTGTTTTTGTACCAGTTGGTACATGGCTTACTGGCCCAATAGAATTAAAAAGTAATGTTAATTTAAAAACTGCAAAAGGAGCAATAGTTCAGTTTACCACCGATCATACACAATATCCTATAATTCTTGCGGGAAAAACAAGCACAAGTTACACGCCTGCATCTCCAATTTATGCTTATGATGCAGATAATATTGCGATTAGTGGGGAAGGGATTTTTGATGGTGCTGGAGATAGTTGGAGGCCCGTAAAGAAAAGTAAAGTTACTGCTGCTAACTGGGCCGAATTAAATAAAACAGGGGTATTAAGCAACGACGAAAAATTGTGGTGGCCTACAAGAGAAGCAATGTTAGGCGAAGATTATTTAAAGAAATTAAAGAAAGAAAAAGAAACTTTAACTGCTGAAGATTATTTGCCTGCAAGAGATTTCCTTCGACCATATATGTTGTATTTAGTAGGTTGCAAAAATATTTTGGTGCACGGAGTAACATTAAGGAATTCTCCCAAGTTTGTTTTTTATCCAACCCGCTGCACGAATCTAACTATTGACGGAATAAATGTTTACAACGATTGGTGGGCTCAAAATGGCGATGGAATAGATATTAGTGCATGTAAAAATGTAGTAATATTTAATACCACTTTAAGTGTGGGTGATGATGGAATTTGTATGAAAAGTAGTGGAAAAAATGGTGGTGCTAATGAAGCTAACTTAGAAAATGTTTTAATTGCAGAGTGCACTGTTTACAGAGCTCATGGCGGCTTTGTTATTGGTAGCAATACCGATGGTGGAATGAAAAATATTTATGTGTCAAACTGTAAGTTTATTGGCAGTGACATTGGTATTAGAGTAAAAAGCAATGCTGGAAGAGGTGGTAAAGTGCAAAACATCTATTGTGACAATATTCAAATGAAGAACATTGTAAACGAAGCCATTTTATTTGATACCTATTACGAAGATGTTGTAGCAGGAAAAAACAAAGTAGGCACTACTGCCAAAGATAAAATACCCGAATTTACAAATTTTTATTTAAGTAATATTACCTGCGATGGAGCAGCCACTGCGATATATATGAATGGACTAGCCGAGATGCCAGTGCATCATATTTATTTTGATAAAGTAACCATTAAAGCAAACAAAGGCTTCGTAGCTACTTATGCTGAAGATATTGATTGTTCAAAAATAAAACTTACTACCAGCAAACCATTATATAAACTGGAGAATACAAAAAATATTACTGGTATAGAGTAGATGGAGTTACCAAACAATCAAACTCACAATTTCTTCCAAGTATTGTTTATCTGTTTCATCAAATTCATTAAAGTTAATGCTATCAACATCAAGTATAGCAATAACTATGTTTTGATGAAATATTGGTACAACAATTTCGCTTTTAGATAAACTGCTGCAGGCAATATGTCCCGGAAATTTTTCAACATCAGGCACAATCAATGTTTGTTCTTGTTGCCAGGCAGCACCACAAACACCCCTTCCTTTTTTAATTCTGGTGCAAGCAACTGGTCCTTGAAAAGGAGCTAAAACAAGCTCATCATTTTTCACTAAATAAAACCCAACCCATAACCAGCTAAATTGTTCTTTAAGTGCTGCTGTAATATTTGCTAGGTTGGCAATCAAATCTGGTTCACCTGTCAATAATGCTTTTATTTGTGGAATGAGGGAGTGATATTGCTCAGCTTTTGTTCCTTTAACTATTGATAAATCTTCAGCCATTTTTAAGTGCGATTTTAGATGTACAAAATACGATTTTAGAAGTACGATATTAAATGTACAACATTGCATACATTAACTTCCTACTTAGTTTTGACTTGCTAAAAAAAGAATAGCCATCCTATAGAAATAGGACGGCCTCTAACGATTGCTTGCCATATTAAAATTCTTAAATTTCTAACTAGGTGCAATGAAACCTAATGTTTAGAAATTTGTTTAATTATTTTTTTGGAGCTTCAGCAGGTGTAGCTGGCTTAGTTGTATCAGCTTTTTTAGTTGTATCAACAACAGTTGCAGTAGCTTTAGCAATTGAATCAGCTTTAGCTTTAGCAACAGCAGCTGTATCAACAGCTTCAACTTTAACTTCTGCATTGTTACAAGCAACAAAACCTACGATAGCGATTAACGCGAATACTTTTTTCATTTTATTTTTTTTAATGTGAATGATTTGATATTAATACCAACTCAATATAATAGGTAACCCATCTTTTTTAAAAATTTCTAAAATATTTTTTTTGTAATTGTTTGGGTTACTTTTACAGCCACTTACGTATAAACAAAAGAATAGTGAAATCTGAGTTAAACGAACAAGCATTATTACAAGGACTGGCTAATAACGACTCAAGAGCCATTGAAACCATATACAAGCAAAACTTTAATATGGTTCAATCTTTTGTTCTTAATAATAACGGTAGTTACGACGAAGCTCGAGATATTTTTCAGGAAGCGATGATTGCTCTGTATGAAAAAACAAAAAGCGAATCATTTGTTTTAACCTGTAAAATTAATACGTATGTATATTCCATATGCAGGAGGCTTTGGCTCAAACGCCTTCAACAATTGGGAAAATTTAGTGGATCGGTTGACAGCTTTGAAGAGACTGTTTCGGTTGAAGAAGACCTTGAGATTCATCAAAAAAGGAACGCCGAGTATAACATCATGGAAAGAGCTTTAGGTAGTATGGGCGAACCTTGTAAAAGTCTTTTAGAAGGCTACTATGTAAAGAAAATGGATATGCAAGCTCTTGCAAAAGAATTTGGATACACAAATGCCGATAACGCAAAAAATCAAAAGTATAAATGCTTAATCCGTTTAAAGAAATTGTTTTTTGCTCAATATAATATTGGAGAGTAAATTTTGGATTTGAAGATTTGGGGTTTGAAGTTTATTTAACCTTAAAAACCATAAATCTAGAATCAAAAAAACGTAGATATGGAAGATATTCTTTTATTACAAGCAATCGAACGCTACCTCGATGGAACAATGTTGCCAGCTGAGAAAGCATATTTTGAAGAGCTTAGAAAAAATACACCCGAAATCGACCAAATGGTTGTAGAGCATAATATGTTCTTGCATCAAATGGAAGGTTTTAGCAGCAGGCAAAATATGAAACATAGCTTGCACGATGTTCATGCCAAGTTGCTTTCTATGGGCGATATTAATGAAGGTGGCGAAATCACTGCAAAATCTCGTGTAGTGAATATGTGGAACAAATACAGAAAAGTTGGGATGATTGCTGCCGCGGTTGGTGGCGGTATCGCTTTAATGATTAGTGTGCTTGTTGCTTATTTCAATCCTATTTCTCCCGACGTTACAAAATTGGGTGTGCAACTAAAACAACAGCAAAACCAAATTGCTGCTTTAAATAATGAAATTACAAAAAGTAAAATCCCTACTGGTGTTGTTATTCAAGGTGGTGGTTCTTCTTTTTTAATTGATGGTAAAGGCTATTTAGTAACGAATGCACACGTATTAGACAGAGCAACTTCTGCTAGTGTTTTTAATGAAGAAGGTAAAGAGTTTAGTGCTGTTATTGCTTATAAAAACGATGAGAAAGATATAGCGATTTTAAAGATTGAAGACGAAGACTTTGAACCTATCAAAAATCTTCCATATGGCATTAAAAAAACAAATGCTGATTTGGGAGAAGAAATTTATACCATTGGTTTCCCTAATTTCCCAAGAACTGATGTGGTGTATAATGTTGGCTATTTAAGTTCTGTAAAAGGATATAATGGCGATACGCTTACTTGCCAAATTCAAATGAATGCAAACCACGGAAACAGCGGTGGTCCTGTATTTAATAAAAAAGGAGAAGTGATTGGAGTGCTGAGTACAAAGCTATCAAAAGCTGATGGAGTTAGCTTTGCCATCAAAAGTAAAAATATTTATCAGGCAGTTGAAGAACTTAAAAAGTCAGATTCAACTTCCAGTAATTTAAAAATAAATGCTTCCACAACATTAAATGGAGAAGATAGAGTGAATCAGG
>CANGOT010000210.1 GCA_947455425.1 Chitinophagaceae bacterium
ATGTGGCTCTGCTATTGCATCTTCATCATTAGCTACAGAATGGTTAAAAGGTAAAACTGTTGACCAGGCTGTTGCCATTGATAATATGGATATTGTTGAAGAATTAAATCTTCCTCCTGTAAAAATTCACTGCTCAGTTTTGGCAGAAGATGCAATTAAAGCTGCTATTAACGACTATCGTGTAAAGAATGGTTTAGAACAGTTGGTATTTGAAGAAAAGGGTGTTCATTAATTAGCGAATTAGCCAATATGCTAATGTGATAATGATAAAATATCAAATTAGCATATTAGCACATTATCTCATTGAAAAATGGTAGCAACAGAAAATAGTATTTACGTTTCAGACAAAGCAAAAGCAAAAGCCATTAAGTTAATGGAAGAAGCTGGTATTGCCGATGACTCAAGTTATTTTTTAAGAGTGGGTGTTGTAGGTGGTGGTTGTAGCGGTTTAAGCTACAAACTTGATTTTGACAACGAAATCAAACCAATGGATCAAGTGTTTGAAGACAATGGAATAAAGGTTGTTTGCGACTTAAAAAGCTTTTTATATTTGGTAAATACCGAGCTTGATTTTAGCGATGGTTTAAATGGTAAAGGATTCTATTTCAGCAATCCAAATGCCAGTAGAAGTTGTGGTTGCGGAGAGAGTTTTGCAGTATAATAAATTATATGGCAACTATAAATTATACTAAATTCACTTTTAACAAAATCAAAGTAACAAGCGATGTTTTTGAATACATCAAAGCAGAACCTTATCAAGCATATAAACATAATTTGATAAGCTACAAGGCTTCTATTAGGATAATCAGAAAAGACTTGTATAATTCAATATTTTGCAGTCTGTTTCTAACCATTATAATTGCTTGTTTTGACAATCGTAAGATTTATAAACTTTACGATTATTTACAAACATATTTCTCTTTAGTGCTGATATGTTTCTTTTTATTGGGAGGTTTTTTTACATTCACTTCATATATAAATTTCATAACTGACAACAATTCATTTTATAGAAAATTAACGAAACGCGTATACAGGTCAAAAGATTATAAAGAATTTATAACAAAATATGGTAAATACTATTAATTTAAATACTGTTAATATATTAAAAAAAATAAAACAAATAATATGTCATTCACACTTGCCCCTTTGCCTTATGCTCACGAAGCATTAGAGCCACATATCGATACTTTAACAATGCAAATCCATCACGGAAAGCATCATCAAGCTTATGTAGATAATTTAAATAAAGCTATCGCTGGTACTGCTAATGAAGGAAAATCATTAGAAGAATTAGTAGCTGTAGCTGGTTCAATTTCTCCTGCTGTTCGCAACAATGGCGGTGGTCATTGGAACCACACTTTCTTTTGGGAAAGTTTAACTCCAAATGCTGGGGGCCATCCAACAGGCGATTTAGCTGCTGCTATTGATGCTGCTTTTGGAAGTTTTGATGAATTTAAAACGAAATTCGCAACTGCAGGAACAACTCGTTTTGGAAGTGGTTGGGCTTGGTTAATCGTAAAAGATGGTAAATTAGAAATCTCTTCTACACCTAATCAAGATAATCCTTTAATGGATGTTGCAGAAGTAAAAGGAACACCAATCTTAGGTGTTGATGTTTGGGAGCACGCTTACTATTTAAAGTATCAAAACAAACGACCAGATTACCTTGCAGCCATTTGGAATGTTATCAATTGGACTAAAGTTGCAGAAAGATTTATTGCAGCAAAATAGAATCTTAAAGTATAACATCATTATAAAGTAAAAGGCTCTCAGAAATTCTGAGAGCCTTTTTTTATTTCTGAGCTATGTAAAATAAATCTAAACAGTCTTCTTTTGCAGGTGCAACATAAAAATCAGAATGATGAATACTTTCAACAAGTGTATTATCTGCAGTTAGCATTTTTCGTCTGTTTCTTCTATTCATGATATCATAAGGAATTTGCAAAAGCTGTCGAGGCAAAAGATATTGAAGATTTAGTATATCGTACTTCATTACCCTATTCACGCTTTCTTTATTCTTATTATAGTATTCCATGACCTTTTCATTGCCATAAGTACCGTTGGTTTCAACAGCCTTAAAGTTCTTTAATAACAAGGATTTTAACTCATCAACTTTATACTCACGAATATGCCAAGGATTACGAGATAAACTCATTGGCTTATTGGGCGTAGTTACAATAAATTTCCCTCCAGGTTTCAACACACGATGAATTTCTTTTACATATTCTTTATCGTTTTGAATATGCTCAATCACCTGAAAAGAAATTACAAAATCAAATGAGTTATCTGCAATACCTGCAATGGGTGGAATAGTCATTTGCACAAACTCAACATTGGTTAAGTGTGCATTTTCTTCTTTTACTTTAGGGTCAGCAAATTTATCAATAGTAACAAATTTCTCAGCTTTTGGCGATACGATGCTAATACCATAGCCACTACCTGTACCTATTTCAAGTACTTTACCACTAATTAATTTTTCTGTTTCTAAATAAGCCAAAATAGAGCGTTGATAAACATAATTATCACTCATATCTCTGTGGCTTACGCGTTCTGCTGTTTGTATCATTATCCTTTATAGTCTTCTAATAATTAAAATAAAACTACCCCATCAACTCACCCACCCTCACTTTATCGCTCATCATTTCTCTAACAGTTTCTACAATGGCTTGAGCATCGTAATTACACTCTCTATGCAATTCTTTTAATGTACCGTGTTCCACCAATCTATCAGGAATGCCCAGCATTTTTACTTGTGCAGCGTAATTGTGTTGAGCCATAAATTCTAACACCGCACTACCAAACCCGCCAATGGTTGTTCCATCTTCGATAGTGATAATCTTATTGTATTTTGCAAATACCTCATGTAACATTTCTTCATCAATTGGTTTTGCAAAACGCATATCGTAATGTGCAGGATTGATATCATTGGTTCTTAATTCACGAATAGCAGTTTGTGCAAAGTTGCCAGGGTGTCCAAATGATAATATTGCTATCGCTTCTCCATCTTTCAATTTGCGGCCTTTACCAATTTGAATTTCTTCTAATGGATATTTTTCAGCCATCGTATCTTTTTGTAAATCTGCCATCACACCTTCACCACGTGGATAACGAATTACAAAAGGATATTTTGTAGTTGCTAATTGAGAGGTGTACATCAAGTTTCTCAACTCTCTTTCATTCATTGGAGCAGAGATAATCATATTTGGAATACACCTGAAATAAGGAACATCATAACAACCATGATGTGTTGGTCCATCTTCTCCTACTAAACCAGCCCTGTCTAAACAAAGCGTAACAGGAAGTTTTTGAATGGCAATATCGTGTACCACCTGATCAAAAGCACGTTGCATAAACGAGCTATAAATATTGCAAAAAACCCTTAAACCTTGTGTTGCTAAACCAGCACTTAATGTGGCAGCATGTTGCTCACAAATACCCACATCAAATGCACGATGAGGCATTGCTTCCATCATAAATTTTAAAGATGAACCACTTGGCATTGCAGGTGTTACACCCATTACTTTATAATTCTTCTTAGCCAGTTCAATCATGGTGTATCCAAACACATCCTGATATTTCATTGGTAAAGGCACTTCAATTTTCTTTTTATAAATTTCGCCTGTTACTTTATCAAATAATCCTGGTGCATGCCATTTGGTTTGATCCTTTTCTGCCAAGGCATAGCCCTTTCCTTTTACAGTTACAATATGCAATAACTTAGGGCCTGGGATGTTCTTTAAATCTTTTAATGTATCTACAAGTTTGGTAATATTATGTCCATCAATGGGGCCAAAATATCTGAATTTCAAAGCTTCAAATAAGTTGCTGCTTTGGCTTACAACACCTTTTACACTAGCTTCTAATTTACTTGCCATACTACGGCTAAAGTTTTTTCCAACAGGAAGTTTTCCCATTAAATTCCAAACTTCGTCTCGCATTTTATTGTAGGTGGGGCTCGTAGAAATATCGGTTAAATATTCTTTTAATGCACCCACATTAGGGTCAATACTCATGCAGTTATCATTCAAAATAACTAACAAATCACTGTCAGCAACACCTGCATGATTCATAGCTTCAAAAGCCATACCTGCTGTCATACTGCCATCACCAATTACAGCAACAGATTTTCTGTTTTCGCCTTTATATTTTGCAGCCATTGCCATTCCTAAGGCTGCACTAATAGAGGTAGATGAATGCCCCACACCAAAAGTGTCGTATTCACTTTCGCTGCGTTTAGGAAATCCGCTTAAACCTTTATATTTTCTGTTTGTAGGAAAATTATCTCTGCGGCCTGTAAGAATTTTATGACCATATGCCTGATGACCCACATCCCAAACTAATTGATCGTATGGTGTATTGTAAACATAGTGTAAGGCTACAGATAACTCAACAACACCAAGACTTGCAGCAAAGTGACCACCATGAACAGAAACTACATCAATAATATACTGACGCAGTTCGTCACTCACTTGATGTAATTGTTCACGACTTAGTTTTTTTAAGTCATCGGGTGAGTTGATATTTTTTAATAATTCTCCTGCTTGTATTTGCATAGAAATAATTTGTGGCAAAAGTAAGGTTTAATGGGTCAAAGCTGAGTGTGTTCTGAAGTAGAAGATATTTTTATATTCCTTCTTTTTTAATTAAAACAAATGAAGAGATATCCCCTGTTTCTACAACCTGTCTTTCACATAAGTAATTTTTGTTTTCCCATGAGGATAAGGTTTGCCATTGGCATCTAAATTTACGAATACAATTTTATCAATGGTTAATATCCCCTGGCGGGTTATTTTATTTCTTACCTCGCATCGCATTGTTAAAGAAGTATTGCCAAAATGGGTTGCCATTATTCCAATTTCAATAATATCACCTTGTTTGGGTGCCGATAGAAATGAAATCTCGGACATAAACTTTGTTACCACATG
>CANGOT010000211.1 GCA_947455425.1 Chitinophagaceae bacterium
ACTATCACAGCCTTGATTAGATTTAACTGTATCACGAACAATAGTTGATGTCGTATAAGTTGTTCCAAGATAAATTACACTATTGCAACCAGTGTGATTGAAGTTGTTTGTTGCAGCAACAATAGGCGTTACAATGATGTTGTGAATATTGTAAACACTATCACAGCCTTGATTAGATTTAACTGTATCACGAACAATAGTCGAAACAGTATAAGTCGTTCCAAGATAAATTACACTATTACAACCAGTATGAGAGAAATTATTAGTTGAAGGATTAACAGTTGTTACAACGATATTGTGAACATTGTAGATACTATCACAACCTTGTGTAGATTTAACTGTATCACGAACAATAGTTGATGTCGTATAAGTTGTTCCAAGATAAATTACACTATTGCAACCAGTGTGATTGAAGTTATTCGTGACAGGATTAACAGTCGTTACAACGACATTGTGAACATTGTAGATACTATCACAACCTTGGGTAGATTTAACAGTATCACGAACAATGGTTGAAGAAGAATAGTCAACACCTAAATAAGTGACCTTGTTACAACCAGTATGAGAGAAGCTATTGGTAATGGGGCTAATAATGGTAATAGTTAAATTTAGAGTAGCAGCACTGTCGCAACCAATACTGTTTGTTGAATGATATACATAAGTTCCACTAGAAGTATATGTAGTTCCATTCCAGATGTAAGAATTACATTTCGAAATATTTGTACTTGAAGTTGAAATATTCTTAACAGTAACAGAAGTTGACACAGAATCTTTACAACCACTAGCATTTGTAACAACATATCTTATGATTGTTGTTCCAGCACTAACAGGAGTAACAATACCAGTACTATTAATTGTAGCAATACTTGTTGCTATAGAACTCCACACACCACCACTTGTAGTATTACTTAAAGTTGTGGTGCTGCCCATACAAACAGTAGTTGTTCCTATAATAGCAGTTAAAGTTGGTAAAGTACTAACAGTAACAGAAGTTGACACAGAATCTTTACAACCACTTGCATTTGTTACAACATATCTTATAGTTGTTGTTCCAGCACTAACAGGAGTTACCACACCACTGCTATTAATAGTTGCAACGCCCGGTGATGTAGTGCTCCACACACCACCACTTGTAGCATTGCTTAAAGTTGTAGTACTGCCCATGCATACTGTATTTGAACCAGTAATGGCAGTAACTGTGGGTAAAGGATTTATTGTTGCACAAGTTTGTGTATAACAGCTGGCACTAGAAATCGAATAGCTAACAGGATTCGGAGCAGCGGCACTAAAATCAACACAACCGCTGCCATAATTCAATTCGCCAGAGTTTGCTTTAGTTAGAAATTGATTGCTCAAAAAAGTTGTGGTTCCTGCAGCACCAGGATTATCGACAATCATTGCAAACACTTTGATGCTACCACTTGGACTGCCAATCCTTGAAAGGGGGAAAGCGAATTCGAATCCTTTGGTATAGTCGCCTGCTCCTGAATTAGCCTGAAAGTTTAAATATTTTGAAGAGTTTGCATCGCCTAAATAGGTTTTGGTTCCTGCCTGCATGTCTATTAAGTCAAAATAAACATTTCCAGTAACACTACCATCACCTCTGTTTATGATTAGTATATAATCAGGATTGAAGCCAACATCGAATGTGATACAGTTATATAATTTTTCCACTGAATAAAACCCAGCACTGCTTTTTGAAGGCCATGAGTTAATAGTATTATACCCTCCACTCTTACTATCAATAAAGAATAAAATTTTATTTCCTTCTCCATCATCTACTAAATTCCCTGCAATGGCACCATACAGATAAGTATTGTCATTTTTTAAATACAGTGCATCTAGTCTATTGTTTCCAAAGCCGCTGATTGCACCACCAGATGAAGTTGCTAATGCTGCTCCCCATTCGGCTGATGTTAGTGAGCCGTCAATACTGGGTGAATATGACTTAACGCATATCACATCACTGGCACTAATAGATGAAAATGTTTTTGTTCTTGTTGTATCTGGTGATCCTTGTGAGATTCCATTTTTTGTAAACTCAAATATAGTTCCCCCACTTGCAGTAAAAGTTGTGTTACTGCCAGCACAAACAGCACTTGGTGTTAATGTGGGTGTACTTGGATTATTAAATGTAGTGATTCCCCCGCTTGCACTGCTTGTAGCATTGCCACAGGAATTGGTAGCGATACAATAATAATAAGTTGTTCCAGCAGTTGTGGTGGTAGGCGTGTAAGAAGATGATGTTGCACCACTAATCAATGTGCCTCCACTATTCAAATTAGAAATGTTACTATACCATTGGTAAGATGTTGCATTGCTTGCAGTAACACTTAATGCAGCAGCAGTTGCACTTAAACAATAATTGGTTGTAGAGCTTGATGGTTGTGTTGAAATAGTAGGAGATGAGCTAACAGTTACTGTTTGTGAAATACTGTCTTTGCAAGAGCTACCATTGCTTAATACCAATTTAACAGTATCTGTTCCTGCTGCTGAATATGTATGAGAACCGTTTGTTGTAGTTGCAGTACTTCCATCTCCATAACTCCAAGAATAAGTAGTAGCTGCTGTAGAGACAATAGTTGTTGTTCCTGTTGCAACAACATTTCTAATATATGCACTTCGACTACTAGTAGCTGTGCCATACAAATACATTCTTATTTTTAAATTACTTGATGCAGGTACTGAAATAGACAACCCTGTAATTTGGAGTGTAGTAAAAGATGTGCTTACAAAACTTACTGTTGGTGTTATTGAAATATAAGTTCCATTATTTATTGAGTAACTGAAATCAGCTATAAAAGTTCCTGAACCAGCAGAAGTTTCTGCTTCTAAAGCAATAGAATTCAAACTTAACGTATAACCAGCGTTTGGTGCAATAATATACTCAACATAGTAAGTGCTAGTTTGGCTTGATGGCCAACCTGATGCTGAACTTAATTTTAAACCACTAGTATTATACCCAGCATTTGTTATACCACTACCAATACTTGCATTTTGACCACTTAATGTGCTACTTCCAGCACCACTAATACTTGCACTTCCGGGTGATGACGTTAAAGCCCAAGTTGAAATAAATGCTTGTGCAGTACCAGACGAGCCAGATTGTGTGCCTGTTGATGTGTTAGTGAATGTGAAACTATTGCCAGTTAGGCATTGTGGCGTTGTGTTAATAGTAAATGTTGCTGTTGGTTTTGTTGTAATCGTTACAGAATGTGTTGTACTATCTATACAACTTGTGCTGCTTGTTGTAATAAGTTTTACAGTATAATTTCCACTTGTTGAATAGCTATGTGTAGGATTAATACTTGTTGATGTTACACCATCACCAAAGTTCCAACTATAACTCATAGTGCCAGCAGTTGCAATAGTTGAACTGCCTGTAAACACTGCATTGCGTAAATAAATGAACCTACTATTTGTAACAGTTCCAGAGGCATACACATACATTCTCACTATGAATGTTTTACCACTATTAATTGTTTGCGATAATGAACTAAATGGGAAAGTGGTATAAGTGTTTGAATTTATGTTAAATGTTTGCAAAGATCCTAATGAATTAAAATTAGCACCTCCATCAGTTGAATAATAAAATTCCCCATAGAGCTGACCGCCTCCCGCATTGGGTGCAGCGTCGATTGAGAAAGAACTTAGTAATAAATTAAATCCGTTAACTGGACCAATTGCATAATCAATGTAACTAGTGCTACTTTTTGATGTAGGCCAATTGGTTGAATTAATAGTTAGTTTATGTCCAGATGCATTAATAATTAAACTTGTTAAACCACTAGCATAAGTCTCATCTTGTCCAACAACTGTTGATGAACCTACACCTGAACTCGCAGCAGTTAAATCGCTTGTAAGAGCATAAGTTACTTTAACTGCACTTGCACTTGTATCAAGATAAGATGAGTTAGTGAATATGAAACTATTACTGTTGCTGCATTGCACATCACTATTAATACTAAAGCCTACTACAGGACAGACTACTGCACTTGCAGCTGCAGTTACTGTTACAGTTTTTGTAGCACTATCTCTACAACTACCACTTACTACTAAATATTTAATAATTGAATTGCCTGATGCTATTCCAGTAACAATTCCAGTACTACTACCAATTGTTGCAACACTTGTTGTGCCGCTACTCCAAGTACCACCAGATGAAGAAGAAAATAACGTTTGTGTATTGCCAATTCCCAGAATTGTGTGTCCTGTTATCGAATTAACAACTGATCCATAAGTTATTATATAGCTCGGTTGTGTTAATCCTATATCACCAGTAGTATATGTCAGTTTTTTCACCCATTTTGTTTCGTCAATCAACTTTGCGATCATATCACATTTGCTTGTTGGGCCATAAGTAACTGTTGAAGTTGCTGTTGTTGAATTTGCCCAATATGCATCATAAACACCAGCAGTAGGAAATTGTGTTGAGTAACTAGACAATGTGCTCGGTAAATAAGATGTGTTTGAAGTTGTTGTTCCAGAGCTTATCCAAGTTTGTGTATTATATCCCCAAATAAATGTAGAAAGAGCAGGTGTTGTGCTGTAAGATGTACCGGTTAAAATAAAAATATTGTCATTAGTTAAAGCAATACCAAAAGAACCTTTAATAGAATCAATCGTTCCTATTGAAACTGTTGAATTTGCTGCATTCCAAGTACTTAAACTGGTTGTAGAAAAAGTGATTGTTGTTCCAAAAGATATTGCACTTGATCCAGTACTCCAATGAATTCGTCCTTCCGTAGTTGATAAAGCACCAGTACTGGAAGTAAAAGCATTGTCTGTTATTATAAATTTTGAATTAGCTGGAATAGTGTTTAATGCAATAACTTGTATTTTATCTGGCTTTACAGCGTTTGCTGCTATTATCGCCAAATCTCCAGCAGTTTGTGCTTTCCCTAAATTGGTAAATCCAG